>NZ_JAUBTO010000012.1:0-13944 GCF_036702495.1 Microcoleus sp. C2D2
ATAAAAAATAACTCTTGTGGGATGGGCCGAAGAGCCCGTCCCATAAATTTATGAAAAGGATTTTTGCAAGAGGTCTATTGTTTCTGTTGCAGTTGCTTGAGGATTTTCAATAAATCTTGTCAAAAATCTTCGTGAATTAAGCTGCGATCGGAATCGGGATTAGTCACGTTCAATTTCAATCCGAACTTGGGCAAACCCAAGTCGATCGATCCGCCGGGAATCTGTCTGAGAAATCGACGATAAGTTTTTTTCCAATTGGCTTGATTTCCGGCGTAATATTCAGCAAATGCTTCTTGCAATCTAGCAATCAGAAGATAGCGAAATTGTTCTAAGCTCTTGGGTCGTTATTGCTGCAAATTAAACAGAACTGGGAAAGCTTGACGCTCGTCTTTCCTCACACCCAAAAAATTCCGCTTAACTGCATTTAATGTACTGGTTTTTCCCAACCTTCGTCCTCCCAAGATAATTCTCACGCGAAAAGGAGTTCGCTCGATTTCCGATAGTAAATGGCTGCATCCAAAAAAATAGTTAGATTCATCGATCGGCAAACGAAAATCCGGTCTTACTGAAGCTGCCATTGGCGAATTTCCTCCTCTTTCATTTGCATCCGCAACCAGCGCGACATCAATGGAGCCTGTATGCGATATCGATCGCGACCCTCCGATTCTTGGGCAGAGACTAACCCGACGGCTTGCAACCATAAAAGGGCATCCAAACAGTCACTTTCGGTCAGACTGTCGCACAGTCGATCGACAACAACATGACCCAGGATTTCCGAGTCTTCATTACAGGACAACAATTTCAAGATTGCCATAGCCGAGTCAAAGTTGCGTTTGTCCAAATCGCCCCAAATGTTTTGAGCAAAGTAGTCTTTTAAAATGCCCGAATAGGTGAAAGGTCGATCGAGATAGCTCTGTGCGGCTGACGATTGGATTTCTCCACGACCATTTGGCACGATTTTTTTACACAGCAAACTGGCTAACTGTCGGGCAACAAAGGGATGTCCACCACTCTCTCTGTGAATCGCGCTAAGGGTCTGCCCGTCAAATTTTACGCCTATCAGTTCTCCGATATCCGTCAGCATCCGAGTGGTTTCTTCCGGGGAAAATGGGAGAACAAACACTTCCTTGAAAAAGTTAAACACTGGGTTGGTAGGGACATCAGCTTGTTGCCATTGATTGATGCGGTTGCAGTCTGGATGCACGTCAGCCACGAGCAAAGAAAGCAATCGCCGTTCCTGACTCAATGCCCGAAATGCACCGAAACAGGCGTTAAATTCCTCTGCTCTTTCCCGGACATCGCTTTGAGTGGGGAGAATGCGTTCGATTTCATCTAAAAATAATAAAATGGGTAACTCATATCCCGCTTGACTTAATTTTTCGGCAAGTTGACTCATCTTTTGGGCAAAATCTGCGGTTAATTCTGAAGCGGGGCGATGTTCTGGCAGCAAGGGATCGAAGTTAAAAGGGGATTTGGGCGATCGTTCTTTGACGAACTGAGCGAGTTTTTGGAGGATACGATCGAACAATTCGGCACCGTAACGAAGTTTGCCCCCATAGGGTTGAAGGTCAATGTGAACGACTGGATGTCGTCGCATGGCAAACCCCAATTGCAGCAAAATCGAGGTTTTCCCAGACTTCCGCAACCCAAACAACCCAATCCCTTGACTGCGGTGGAGGTCTTCTTCCAGGCGCTGCAACAGTTCTCCGCGGCCGAAGAACGACATGGTATCACCAATGGCATTACGATCGTCAAATAAGTCAGCACCGGGTAAATAGCGATCGGTATACTGAGCTAAAAGTCCAGCAGACGCGCCACCATCGAGTAAGGCTTGCTCTAGGGCCGCCAATGGGATCGGTAACAGCACAAAACCATCGCGCAGGCGCACCTCTGCCATCCGCATCCGGAACAGGGTATCCGGCGGTTCTCGATAGAGGAGAATCCCCGCTTGCTGGGGGCGTTTCCCCGCCAACCGCGCCGAAGATTGCACCAACTCCGCCACATCTCGATCGACTGGTTCCTCTGCAAACGTTACAGGTAAGGGAATATAAGACTTGAGTCTACCCGGCGCTGAAGTCATTTGCAGACCGTGTTGGCCGTCGCGTTGGGTTGTCGCCCCTGCCTGCTTCAGGAATTGCTCAACCTCCGCCAGCACCTGCGCTAAAACCTCTCGGTTTTCTTTGGCGCGGACAATGGCTCGGCTCAAGCGCAGGAGCAACTCGGGACGACTCCAGAGGATGAAAGCACCAACCAACATCGAAATCCCCAGTACCCGGAGACTCACTGTGAGGGCAATTTCAGTGTAGTAGTCTTGAACGTCCCTTCTCAAGGCAATCAGGGATTGACGGATGGCTTGTTCGTCTTCCCATGCGTATACGGCCTGCTGGCGCAGTCCAATGGAATTTTCCGGATTTCGCAGCTTCCGAAACAGATCCATCTCTTGCTGCGCTTCCTCCAAAGCAGATACCGCCTGCTGCAACTGGGCAATAGAAGGCGATTGAGATAAAGGACGGCGTTGCAAGTCTGTTGCCATCTCCTTCAATGTCGAGAGAGCTAAAGACCGAACTCGACCATCTCCGCTTTTGAGCGCGTCCGCGAGCATGGGAGCAACCGGAAAGCCCATGTATCTCAAGGCAAATGCTGCACTGGTGCGAGCCGCTTCATTTTCCGCCTTCAGCGCTTCTATCAGTTCGGGAGCAGCCTGCGAGCCAAATTTCGCCAAGGCAAAGGTGGCTCGCAGGCGCACAACTTCATCTCTATCCTGCAAGGCTTCAATCAAAGCGGGAACCACCGTATCGGCTTTCTGACTCATCCCACCTAATGCCGATGCTGCCTGACTGCGCTGGCGCCAATCCTTATCGGTTTTTAACTTTTTGATGTAGGTCGAAATCTGGGGCTCTGAGGCACTTTTTCCCGAGGCTTCGCCAACGGTTGCCAGCCCGAAGGTGCTGCTGAGAAAGGCAACGGTGAGGAAGGTCGCAAACTGTCGTTGGGGATGTGCGATCGTCGCTTTGGTCGGGTAGAGGCTCGGTTTTTGAGCTGCGGCGGTGTCTTGTCGCTTAGGTAAATGGTAGCGCTATGTTGCTCTTTAATCTCTCCTCCAACCATTTGGGTTTCTCGCTAAACGAGATCGACATCGTACCATCCGGAGCAACGCGATACACCCATTTTGCCCCCCGACAAATAGACGACTTCATCTCGGGAACCGATGGCGGCCATTTTCCGGCTTTGGCTGCTAGTGCTTTGACTTGCAAAATTTTCTGAGTCAGTTCCAAATTCAGCATAGACTGGGCTGCTTTACTGGTTTGGCGGGGAAAGGCTGTAGACGCCCCACCCATATAATTCCACCACGCCAAGTCATCTACCGTGACTGAATCAGAAGCGCAAAAATTGTGCTGCCGAGATGCTGCAAGCGATCGTTTATAGACTTGATAAGTATCGATCGCACAAAAGCGAACATAAGGTTCGATCGCCGGCTTGAACCACACCAGGACAGGAGATATAGTCCACGCTAAGATTTTTTGTTGTAAAGTTGGGGGATCGTTCGTTTCCGTCTGAAATAGTGCAAATATTCCCTGACGACTAGAAGCGCCTGATGATTCTAGTATCGAAGACCACGAGTATTTCCAAAAGAAGTCTTGCGAAAATTTGAACTGAGACAAATATTCTCCCTGCAAGGATGTCAATATCGATTAGCGGTAATCGCGTTCCAGCAAGCGCTGCTGCCACTGGGCCGGAAGGCGATCGACTTTCCGCATCACCCCTGCTTGATATTTAGTCACAATTAAAGCCACCAGTTGAGAGATTAGGGAGGGGCTTTCTGTTAAATACTGGTTGAGTTTCCAGGATACTTCCAGCATTTCTCCTGCTGCTTCCGTCTGACCTTTACGGTATTTTTCTAGAATGTCTAGGGCGAAAACTAGGTGGAAATTAACCTGCGATAAATAACTGGGTAGGGGAACCGTAATATCGCCTTCCAGCATCCAGGTAATATCTGTTCCCCAGTGCGGCACTTCATTATTTAAAACCTGCTGGCGAAGTTCTGCTAAAGCCGTTTGCTTGGAGGCGAGATAGCGCTGTAATTTCTCTGAAGGTGGATTTACGGTATCGTTTGGTTTGGCAATCTCAGCGTCTAGGTACTGCTTTAATTCTTGTCTGATTTCTTCAAATGCCTTTCGATCGTCCTCTGAAGACCTAAAATCAGCCACAGACCCCATGTAGCGATCGACAGGAGAGAAACTTCCCCCCCCTGCATCGATCCCTAATTTAGCTATCAACGCCGCCAGCTTCAACGCCGCATCATTCGGCTCTGTTTTGGGAAACCGTTGGGCATATGCTGCTAAATCCTGCTCGATTTCTTTTTCCTGCACAGAGGCGATATAGTTGCCACCCACAATCCAGACTGCCAGCAGTCCCGCCAACCCAACAGCCGAACCACCCAGAAATTTGAGGCACTTTTTCCGTCTGAACGATGGGTTTTGAATGCCCATAAACTCCTCCTTCGCGCGATCGCACCTCAAGATTAGCGCCTGAATTAATTTAAACCATTGTATTCTAAAATTGCCGATTATCGATACTTTTAAAAGTTAAATCTTGTTAAGACGAATTGGATCGATTGGCGAGATTCATTTGGCGATCGCCCGCAGGTAATTTTGAAGTATTGGGTATTGAGTATGGCGATCGCCAGCTAACGATCGATATCGCCAGACGCAGACAACCTCTGCGATTCAACCAAGAAGATTGGGACATTTCAGTGCAGCTACTTGTTATGCTGCACGGTTATAACTGAGATCTTGCACCATTGTAAATTAACCTTTTATGAACAGGCAAGATGCCTGTTCCACAAGAAAATTTATCTTTTGTGGAACAGGCATCTTGCCTGTTGCTGACAATAGTGTAAGATATCAGTTATAACTGAGATAGCAACTTGTCGTACTCTGCGTGTGAACCAACTCAAAACCCGAGCACAGTATCTCCATCCAACTGATTAATGGCTCGATAATTGTTGCTAATTCCAGCAGAGTTGATTCGTAACTCTCGATGCACTTTTTTGAAACGCAGACTTGGATAACTTGGGTTTTCCTTGAACTGGCGATAGGCCTCGCGTGGAGAGAAGAATGAACTTGCTTTGGCTGTGCGACAAAAGATTTACGGAATTCGGCTTTAGTCGGTCACTTCACAATGTTTCTGGATCGAGTTCGTGGGTTTTACCTGCGTGATACTCAGCCATTGCGGGCGCTGCAAGTTTGGCAAGAGTATCGAGAGAACGAGCAAATGCTCGATCGCATCTGCGATCGTCTTCAAGTTCTGCCAAAACCTGAGCTATGAAAACTTTAAGCGTGTGTGCCCAGGACGTCCAGAGACATTTAAACAGACGGTGGAGGTAGTGCGATCGCATAATTTACCTGGATGCGCCTGGGAAAGCGCCCATTCTTGTTTGTCCTACTCCACCAGAGATAGGATAGTTAAACATCACACCATGATACACTTTAGCATTACAATGAGCAGAGAAAATATTGCCACTTGCTAACAAGCTGATGGTCTGCTAGTTTAAATTTTCCCAACAGGCGATCGAACATCGCCGTCTCAGAGTCCCCTCTATCAATTCCAGGTCTGAATAATCGTACTCATCGAAAAAACGAATATGAAAACCACGCTGCCCGGTTACAAACTCTTATCGTTGCCACTTCACGAAGGTGTCAATACAGTTATTTATCGGGGGGTTAGGGAGTCGGAGCAAACTCAGGTTATAGTAAAAACCCTCAAAGCCGAGTATCCCACAATAGAAGAAATCGCGCGGTTGAGACATGAATATAAAATCCTCAAAACTCTGGACATGGCAGGGATTGTCAAAGCTCACTCTTTGGAAAAGCATAATAACGGTCTGGCGCTGATATTAGAAGATTTTGGGGGGAAATCCCTGAAAAACCTACTCGCAGCTAAACACCTTGAAATAAGCGAATTTCTAAGTCTGGCAATTCATTTAGCAGAGACCCTAGCTCAACTGCATGAAAATAAGATTATCCATAAAGATATTAAACCGCAGAATATCATTATCAACTCCAAAACAGATAAAATTAAAATCATAGATTTTAGCATTTCCACGTACCTAGAGCGAGAAAACCAGAGCCTCAGCAATCCCAACTTGCTAGAAGGTACCCTCGCCTATATGTCTCCAGAGCAAACCGGGCGGATGAATCGCTCAATTGACTACCGCACCGACTTTTACTCATTAGGTGTCACCTTTTATGAAATTCTGACTGGAAAGCTGCCGCATCAAGCCACCGACCTCCTGGAATTAATTCACTGCCATATCGCTAAAAGACCAGTGCCACCCCACGAGCAAATCGCTGAGATTCCCAAAGCGATTTCTGACATCGTAATGAAATTATTAGCCAAAACCGCTGAAGACAGATACCAAAGCGCCCTAGGGCTAAAAGCTGACCTAGAAATGTGCCGTCATCAACTGCAAACCCATGGGAAAATTGGCAACTTCTCAATCGGTAAGAGGGATAAATTCGGACAATTTATCATCCCGCAAAAACTCTATGGCCGCGAGCAAGAAGTAGCCACTTTGATGGCAGCCTTTGAGCGAGTCTCCGGCGGAAACAGCGAAATGATGCTAGTGAGCGGTTACTCAGGAATTGGCAAATCTTCCTTAGTGAATGAAGTTCAAAAACCCATTCTCAGGCAGCGCGGGTATTTTATCTCCGGTAAATTTGACCAATTAAAGCGAAATATTCCTTATGCTTCTTTGATTCAAGCTTTCGCCGGCTTGATGCGGCATCTGTTAACAGAAAGTTCGGAAAAACTAGCGATTTGGAAAGAGCAACTTTTAGAAGCTTTAGGCTCAAATGGCCAAGTCATAGTAGATGTCATTCCCGAAGTCGAACTGATTGTCGGGCCTCAAGGAGCGGTTCCGCAATTGGGGCCATCTGAATCCCAGAATCGCTTTAATCGGGTGTTTAAACAATTCATTCATGTATTTACTAAACCCTCACACCCGCTTGTCGTCTTTTTGGATGACTTACAGTGGGCAGATTCGGCATCGCTCAAGTTGATTCATCTGCTGATTTGTGACCCGGACAGCAAGTATTTACTACTGATGGGAGCCTATCGAGATAACGAAGTCAGTCCGACGCATCCGTTGATGCTGACGTTGGATGAGATTCAAAAGAATGGGGCGGTTGTAAATAATATCACCCTCCGTCCTTTGGATATTGGCAACGTCAGCTTGCTGGTAGCCGATACCCTGAATGAGTCTTCTGTTCCGAGAAACCGGGTTTCTGAATTGTCCGAGCTACTTTTCAATAAAACCCAGGGCAATCCTTTCTTCTTGACTCAGATGTTCGCTACTCTGCATCAAGAAAAGCTATTGACCTTTGATTTCAGTGCTGGGTGCTGGCATTGGTCATTGAACCAAATTCAAGCCGTAGGCATCACGGATTATAATGTCGTCGAACTGATTGCCAGAAATATTCAAAAACTCCCGGAGGAGACGCAGGATGTCTTAAAATTAGCCGCCTGTATTGGAGACAAATTTAATTTAGACGTTCTGGCTATTGTCAATGAAAAATCTCAGTCGGAAACGGCGGCCCATTTGTGGGAAGCACTTCAGGCTGGCTTGGTTTTGCCCCTGAGCGAAGCCTACAAAATCCCTCTCGTTTTTACCTCCGATGAAATGAGCAGGGAAGTAAAGGAGAGAATATCTCCAGATTCTCCTCTCCTATCATCCTCACCTGGCCCTTTGCCTTACAGCCATCACGCGCCTATCGCTTACAAATTTCTCCATGACCGGGTGCAGCAAGCGGCGTATTCTCTTATTCCGGAATCTCAGAAACAACAGACCCACCTAAAAATTGGTGAACTGCTACTGGAGCATACTCCAGCAGAGGAAATTGAAGAAAATATCTTTGAGATTGTCAATCAGTTAAATGTTGGGGCTGACTTCCTCACCCATCAGGCAAAAAAAGATCGTCTAGCCCGATTAAATTTAATAGCTGGTCGAAAAGCCAAAGCAGCGTCAGCTTATGAAGCTGCTATCACGCAACTAAAAGTAGGGTTAGAACTCTTGGCAGAAAACAGTTGGCAGAGTCACTACGATCTGACACTAACACTCTATGTAGAAGCCGTAGAAGCGGAATATCTTAATACCAATTACGAAAGGTCAGCCGCTCTTGCTGAAGTTGTTTTACAACAAGCTAGCACCCTGCTCGAAAGAGTGAAAGTATACGAGCTACAAATCCAGTATTATATGGCTCAAAATCAGATGTTAAAAGCCATTGATACTGGGCTGCAAGTCCTGGATATGCTGGGTGTTTCCTTGTCAAATAACGAGGGTGACGGGGGTTTTGTGGTTGAGTTGCCAGATATCGCCGACTTAGACAATATCCCAGAAATGACAGACCCTTACAAGATAGCGGCTTTAAGGATATTGATGTCCCTTGTTTCTCCTGCTTACACTGCAAAACCAGAAATTTTATCCCTGCTTGCAGTGACTCTAGTTAAAATCTGCGTGGAACACGGTCATTCGCCTCTAGCTGCTTTTGTGTATGCTTTTTATAGTGTAATACTGTGTTCGGGAATAGGGGATATAGATGCCGCATATAAGTCGGGTAACTTGGCATTAAAGTTGTTGAATAAATTTAATGCCAACTCGCTTAAATGTAAAGTGAATCAATTATTATATAGTTTGGTTATACACTGGAAAGAGCCAGCTAAACAAGCTTTAAACCCCTTACTGTCAGCGTTTCAAAGTGGACGGGAAACTGGAGATATAGAATATGCCGGTTATTGTGTTACTACCTATTGTGCGATCGTATTTTTGACTGGCGAACGATTAGACATTATAGAAGAGGAACAAGAGCAATATCTTGATTTAGTGTTCAAACTAAAACAAGACTATTCTATCTATTACATCCAGATATTTCACCAATTGACGCTAAATCTTCAAAATGAAACGGAGGTCAAAAGTCACTTGGTGGGCAAAAGTTTTAATGAAACACAAATGTTGCCTGTTTTTATTGAAACTAACAATAGGATTTTGCTGTTTATTACTTATCTAGCCAAAACAATTCTATTATATCTATTTAAAGAACCAAAGAATGCCGTTACCAACGCCAGTTTAGCTGCAGAGCACGCAGCCAGCGTGATGGGAATGTTAGTTTCTGCTCCTCACAACTTCTATTATTCCCTCGCTCTACTCGCTGTTTATCCTCAAGCTTCACACGCCGAACAACAGCAATACATCAGCTTAGTTGAAGCTAATCAAGAAAAAATGCAGAAATGGGCATTTCATGCCCCGTCTAACTTCCAGCACAAGTACGAATTAGTGGAGGCGGAGAAAGCGCGGGTATTGGGAAAAATTGGCAAAGCGATGGAGTATTATGACGCCAGCATTCAAGGAGCCAGAGAACAGGGATACATTCAGGAAGAAGCCCTAGCTAATGAACGCGCTGCCGAGTTTTATTTCTCTCGCGGCCGGGAGAAGATAGCGGAGATTTATTTGACGGATGCTTACTATGGCTATATTCGCTGGGGAGCGAAAGCAAAAGTGCAGGATTTATCAGAAGAATATCCTGAATTCTTCTCGCGAATACTGACTGAAGAAGCCGCCAGCTTCGACGTATCGCGGACGACCAGCTCGACGACTACAGGGAGTTTTGCAGCACTGGATTTCGCCTCTGTGATGAAATCTTCTCAAGCTATTTCTGGCGAAATTGTTCTGGAAAGTCTGCTTTCTAAGTTATTGAAAATTGCGATGGAGAATGCTGGGGCTGAAAAAAGCTACTTAATTTTAGAAAAAGATGGTCAACTGGTGGTAGAAGGGATGGCAAGCATAGATAATAATGAGGTAGTAGTGCTGCAATCCACACCAATAGAAACAAGTAAAAAATTGCCGTTTTCTCTCCTCAATTATGTGGCTAGAACTCGGGAAAATGTGGTTTTAAATGATGCAAGTCAGGAGGGAATTTTTACCAGGGACAGCTATATAGTTAACGCCCAACCCAAGTCAGTTTTATGTATGCCGATCGTCCATAAAGGAAAGCTCATTGGTCTGCTTTACTTGGAAAATAATCTGACAAGGAGTGCGTTTACTCCCGATCGCCTGGAAGTTTTAACCGCGATCTGTTCTCAAGCGGCGATTTCCCTGGAAAATGCCCGACTCTATGCCAATTTGTCTGAGGCGACTGACAACCTGAAACAAGCCAATGAGCAATTAGAAGATTACAGCCGAACTTTGGAACATAAAGTGGAAGAGAGGACGCAGGAATTAAAGGAAAAAAATCTGCTCCTGAGCCAGGAAATTCGCGATCGCGTGCAGATAGAGCAAGCTCTGCGAGAATCTGAAGCGCAATTAAAAAAACAAGCCCAACAACTAGAGCTTTCTTTCCAAGAACTCCAGCGCACCCAGACCCAGCTCATTCAGACTGAGAAAATGTCGTCCCTCGGACAGATGGTGGCAGGGGTGGCCCACGAAATCAATAACCCGATTAACTTCATATATGGCAACCTAACTCACGTCAGGACATACAGTGAAGACATACTAGGACTGCTGAAACTCTATCAAGAACAATACCCCCATCCCACAGGAGCGATTGTTGAGGAGATAGACGCGATCGAATTAGAGTTCTTGATGGAAGACTTACCCAAAGTGCTGGATTCGATGAAGGTGGGGGCAGACCGAATTCGCGAAATTGTCCTCTCGCTGCGAAACTTCTCGCGACTGGATGAAGCAGAAATGAAAGAGGTGGATATCCATGAGGGCATCGATAACACTCTACTGATTTTGCAGCATCGACTGCAAGCTAAATTAGACCAGCCTGCTATTCAAATCATTAAAGAGTACGGCCCGCTGCCGCTGGTGGAGTGCTATGCGGGCCAACTGAACCAGGTGTTTGTAAATTTACTGGCGAATGCGATTGAGGCTCTCCATGACCAAAGGGGGCCGCGCGCGATCGCGATTCGCACCTCTGTGGGGTATGCGGACGAAGAAAAATCCCCGATTTCCCATCCCCCCGTTGCCGAAAGCTCTACAGTTTCTTCGGTTGAGGTGGATTCCCACAACCTCGCCCGGATCCGGAAAGGTCCCCAATTTGTGGTGATTCGCATTTGCGACAATGGCCCCGGTATGACAGAGGAAGTGTGCCAGCGGGTGTTCGACCCCTTCTTCACGACGAAACCGGTAGGGAAGGGCACCGGTCTGGGGCTGTCAATCAGCTACCAGATTGTGGTAGAAAAACACCGCGGACAGTTGAAGTGTGTTTCTCATCCCGGTCAGGGGGCAGAGTTCATCATTCAGATTCCTATTCGACAGGCCTATCAAGAATTGGCTGTCCAAAGCCAAACTTGATGAGTAGTTGTTATTGGTATTTCCAAGGATTCGATGGCATGGGTTGCATCGGGATTTGTGCGATCGCAGAACTCTCAAACAAGCTTGCCTTAGAGATTAACAGCAAGACTGAAACGACAAGGGCAATCAGCAAGAAGCGGAGAACGAATGAGCGATCGCGGAACCATGATTGCAGCCTTCGAGAGCTCACAACAAATCCCCTCTGGTTTGCCGCCTAAATTTCCGGCATTTCGCATCTGAGAAGTAAAAAAAAGATGCTTCAAATTGGCGGACGATTCGATCGTGTTTTACCAGGCAGTTCTAAAAGTTTCCTCTCTCTACAGGATTAAGCTGAAGGATAGAATGCGATCGTGAAATTGGACTTCAAACTATGAGTTTAGCAGTCAGACTTGACTCTCCAAGCATTGGTCATACCTGCAATCTCTAAAACTTCCAATTATAACCTCTAATTATCTGCCTTTATGCGATCGCAACCTGTAGCTTATGTCGCATACATTGTGGCTTAACGGCAAAACGCAGCAGCGGTAGATAACTTAGAACTCAGCACCAGCAGCTTTCATCCGTCCGCTGCCGTGAAGTGTTAGACCGCGCAGATAGCCTGATCTCAAGGGTATTTTAAGTTAAATATCTACGTACACTGGCTAACGCAGTAATTTTCGACTAGATTTATCCGTAATTTCACTGGTGACAAGATAGAAGGCAGCAAGTCACAATTCGGAAGTAGGGATGTTGGGTCTTATAGATCATATGAGTAATGATTCAGCGGATAAGGAAAACAAACTTTACAGGGAGAGAGATATTCTCCGAAAAAAAGGGCAGGATGTTTTAGCAAATGTTGAAGCTGCATTGAAGAAAGGAAAAACTGCAACAGATCCTCGGCAGCAATTTAAAAACTGGCTTAGTTCTTCAGAAGGCAGAGCATGGAAAAAAGCTGAATTTCAGTGCCGTAAAGGAATGTGTGCTTACTGTAATACGTTAATGAGAGAAGCGGATGCAGTAGTGCATCATGTGGAACCAATAATGAAGCTTGGCTGTAATGCTAATAAAGTTGAAAACTATCGGTTGCTGCATCCTAATTGCAATCTCAGCATTGGCACAAAAATTGTTAATTTATTCTTCTAAATATTTGGAGGTTTTAAGATGAATGCAAAACAAGTTCTAAAAAAAGGTGATCAAGATATTAACCAACTAAAAACGGAGGTGACAGTATTAAAAGTGAAAAACACAAAGCAATATAATTTAATCAAAGAACTTACCGATGCTTTAGAAACTTTGAAGAAACAGTATGAAGATATGCTCCGTGCTAATGATGCAACAATTGCTGCACAGGCCGCTCGTATCAACAAGCTGGAAGATGAGAAACGGGAACTCCGTAGGCAACTGGAGGAGCTAAAAAAGAATGCTGCATAGCCTATCACGGAGGAAGAACTAAAGTGAGTAAAGATCTAACCTTATTGACAAAAGCAGATTTAAGATCTCTTGGCTTCTCTGAATACTTAGTTAGGGAAGTTTGTAAAGGCTTAAATTCTGTTTCTTTAGAAAAGGGCATAAGAGGATATGCCCAAACAGACTTCAAGGATGCCATTATCAATAAATTATCTCAAGCTAAAATTAAACCGCAGACGCGTGAAAACTTGCAAGTCGCTCTACGCCTAATGAGTGACAAATCTAACGTTATTGAGGTTGATTTTTTAAGGAAGTTTTCATTGGAAGAAAGAATAAGTTTTCTGAGAGACTACCGCGAAAGATTAAGGTTGAAAGGCGAAGAAATATTGCAGGATGTTGACACGTTGTTGGAAAAAGCAAAGAAATTAACTTGATTTGCAAGTAAAGCCTTAAACTCATATCAACAGATACTGCGTCCACTGTTGGTCGCTTGAGTTCTAAGCAGGGATGAGTGCCGGGTTTCATCCTTCACCCCAACGTACAAGAGCGGGCGATCGCATTAAATTGCAAGAATAGAATGCGATCGCGAAATCAACATCTGCACTTAAAGCTTCTTGAAGTATCTGGCGACTAGGAATAGCTCAAAGCCGACCTTTTCATAGGTGTGACGCGCTGGGGCATGACCAGGATCGCCCCCAGTCTCAACCATAGCAATAGACATCCCCGCATCTTTCATCCAACCCAGAGCGAATTCTATCAAAGCACTACCAATGCCGCGACCTTGAAAGTCTGGATCGACAGCAACCATGTAGATTTCACCCATGCTGTCCTCTGAGTGTAATTTCACGGCCACAAAGCCCACAGTAGAACCGGCATCGATCGCAACCCATACATTCGTGTCTTCCGCAGCACAGACATCCTCGACAGCTTTTTGCTGGCTCACACGCCAATGATTCGGATAGAATGCCTGGTAAACATCAGCGTTCATCGCCTTCTGAATCGACTCAAATACCGGAGTCCAGGCCCGAAGCGAAAGACAAATAACAGCATCAAGGTGGCGAGGGTCGTATGGTTCAATTTGCATTGCTACATGAACTCCAGTTAACTCTGAAAGCTGGCGTTGCTGAATAGAGGTAAGCTGCTGTGCATCTTATTAGACAGTCAATTTTTCTACAATTGTTGTGGGACGGGCATCCTGCCCGTCT
>NZ_JAUBTO010000012.1:14044-100947 GCF_036702495.1 Microcoleus sp. C2D2
CTGTATTAAATCCTGCCCGTCTCTGTATTAAATCCTGCCCGTCTCTGTATTAAATCCTGCCCGTCTCTGTATTAAATCCTGCCCGTCTCTGTATTAAATTTAGATGCGTAGCAGCTTATAAATTCAAGATTTCCCAATAGCTATAAGCCCGCTTGAGGGTGAGTTTTGTAACTTGAAGGGAAAAGCTGATTCATACCGTGAATCAGCAACGCCCAAAGTTCGATCGTAGCTCAGTCGGCTGCAAGTGCTGTCTGCGCTCAAGAGAGAGATCAAAACTGTCACTAAATCTAACTATCTGCACGCTTATAATTCATCACCAAATCCAACCGCGATAAAGAACTTGTCGCTGATTCCCGCACATAAGAATCCACCGATTCATCATTCGCAAATGTGGTAAGAACTTCTACACAACGTCGATCGCCCACAGAAGCAAGAGCATTGACGATCGCCACTTGTACCGCCACATTATCCGTTGTATTCAGCGACTCCACCAAAATATCAAAAGCAGAGGAACCCATCTGGCCCAAGGCCATCACAGAAGCAATATTAACCACAGGATTCGGATCGTCGATCGCCTTTTTTAATCCCTGCAAGCCCGCCTCAGGAAACGGCAAATCTGGATAATTAATCGCAATTTGTGCCAATACCTTCGCCGCACTCCCTCGCACAGTCACATTATCACTGTGTAACAATGCCTCAACCACCGATGGCACAGCATCTTCACCAATCACGCCCAAGGCTTTTACCGCCGCCCGACGATAGGTGACATCTTCTTCATCTAAAATGCCCACCAGTCGAGAAATTGTATTTTCATCGCGGGAATCGGCAATTTCAAACATTGCCCGCTCGCGCAGATGAGGATTCGGGTGTTTTAGTTGTTCAAACAAAGCATCTGTTGTCATAATTTTTGTGGTTTTATAGCAGTTGACAGTTGACAGTTGACAGTTGACAGTTGACAGTTGATAGTTGACAGTTGTATGGCGGTTCGATCGCGTGGTGAGGTATGCCCTATGCCCTATGCCCTATGCCCTATGCCCTATGCCCTATTCCCTATTCCCTATTAAGATAGTCCGGATGTTACAGAAGTATGAGCATCTACTTTAGCTCGAACCAACCAATCTGGGTCGGCCGCAGCGATTTCATAACCCGTGAGATCGCCAAGTTTTTCTAGTGCCATTAATGCAGCATACTTCAAATCCCAGATTTTAGTTTCCAGACAGGCTTTCAATTCTGGAATAGCACGTTTTTCTCCCAGTTCCCCCAGGGCGATCGCCGCCCCAGCACGGGATTTCTGAAACTGGGGTTGGGAGTTATGCAAAGCTTCCAATAACAAATCATAGGCTGGAGAATGTTTTAACCAACCAAACAATTTTACCACATGAAAATGCGCTCCATAGTCATTATTTGCTTCTTCAGCAAAGGTCGCAAACAGAGCGGCTGGTGCCTCCTCTGAGTAATTTTCAAGTATCGTTTTAGCCGCTAAATAGCAACGTCCAAAATCCGTTTCATATAACTGGTGAATCAGAAACGGTAAATCTGGTAAGTTTTCATAACTGTGTACTAAATCTAAATCCCCTGGATAGTCTCTTAAGGTTTGTTCCAAATACGGCTGAATGGAGGCAAAGATAAGGGTTTTGTCAGCAATTCCTGCTTCGGCTAACATCCTAATTCCTCTGAGCCGAAAGACTAAAGAAACCGGACATCTGGCAATATTGCCAATTGCATCGTAGTAACGCGCATCTATCAAATCCTGAATAGATAATCTGCGCCCAAGGACATTTTTGTGTTGCAACATCGCCACAACTTTTCCCATTTGAGAAAAGTCTCTGGTTAAGCGACAAATTGCGGCGATCGCAGCACTAGCAGTCGGCGGGTCAATATCATCGACAAATCTGCGAATTCTGGCTACCGCTGGCTGATAATCTAATTTAGTCAGGGTGTGGATAATTACCCGGTAGGTTTGTCCCGGTTTATCCAGCAATTGAGCAATTTCGGCTAAAATATCAGGATCTTGAGTGCCAATTTCGCCGATCGCCCAAACGGCATTTTCCACCGTGTAGCAGTCATCATCCGCCAGACAGGTGCGAATCACCGGCAATGCTTGCACAGCTTGCAGTCTTCCCAAGGTTTCCACCGATTTGCGGCGCACAATCCGGTTGTCCAGCACCGGATCGGTTTGTTGTACTGCTCGCATCAGTGCTGCGATCGATCGATCTGTTGAGAAATTGATCAAGTGGGAAGCAGCTATGTAGCGGGAATCCTCTTCACCGATTTCAGCTTGGGGCGTATCTAAAAGGGCGATCGCCTGGTCTTCCGTTAAATTAAAAAAACTAAAAAAGCGTTTATCCATAAAATTAGCACTCTGCAATAACTATAATATGATATGCCTATTAAAACACAATAACAAGCCTAAGAATTCTTTACCCTTACCCCACCAAAATCGGTAAAGCAACGAGCCAAGAGTTCCTAGACTTGTTGGGTAGAAACTACCCAGTCACGACATTACAAACCTGTCAGTTAATTAGGACAGGGAGTTGATCGCGTAGTCAAGAAGAGCATTGTACTCAGTCAAAGCTTGAGGAGACAAATCGCGAGGAGCGCAACCGCGGTTGCGAGCAAAGCTCAATGCTTCAACGTAAGGAGCAGTAGGCAAGCCCAAAGCGCGATAAACTTCGCGTTGACCAGCAATACCCCATTCGTCCAGAGGGCCTGTGCCGCCAACAACTAAGCTGTATTGGATCAAGCGCAGGTAGTGCTTGACGTCACGATGGCATTTTGCTTTGAAAGTATCGGTGGAATTAGCTTCACCAGCATTGTTCAGGTAAGGATACTTCTTGATGCAAGCATCATAAGCTTCTTTAGCAACTGCGTCGAGGTTGCTGCCGAGCTTTTCAGCAGCTTCTAAACGAGCAGCTGAGCGTTGGATAGAACCTTGAACTGATTCTAGATCTGAGGTGCTAGGGAAGCGGCCTGCTGCATCAGCAGAGGCGATAGCGGTGGTGAGAACTGATTTCATTTCCTAAATCTCCTAAAGTGATTTTGACAGTGAGCGTAGTTTCTATTTTGCTGAGCGAATTGCGATTAGCAATGGACTAGCTCAGTGCAGAACTGACGCGGTCGAAGTAGCTGGAAGCTTCGGCAACGAGCGTCGCGCAACGATCTTCAACTAAGGTAGGTCCCATTTTCCGCAACTTAGCACCAGCAAATTTTTCGCTGGGGTTGTCTTGGATGTGAGCAGCGACTTGAGCCTTCATGATTTGAACGGCACGCACGGTGGAGGTGGTGGGCACGCCCAAAGCTGCGTAGGTTTCTTTCAAACCATTCAAGCAACGGTCATCAAGAACAGAAGCATCACCAGCCAACAAAGCGTAGGTGACATAGCGCAGAATGATTTCTGCATCGCGCAAGCAAGCAGCCATGCGGCGGTTAGGATAGCAGTTACCACCAGCTTGAATCAAGCCTTGGTTTTCGCAGATCATACCGGCAACAGCATCAGAAACCATGCAGCTAGCGTTGCTGGCGATCGCGTTTACAGCATCCAAGCGTCGGTTGCCGCTGGCAACAAATTCTCTGAGGGCAGCAATATCACCGACGGTCGAGGTGCTGGCATCGGCTGAAACTACAGCTCTTGAAAAAGCGTCAAGCATTGAGTTCTCCTTAACTTAGAAAAATTATTTTTGATCGGAGTTGGTCAACTTGGTGACTAACTTGATGGTTTTGAATATATCTCTGGGGTGTTCCCTTTGTCTCCTTCCTGAGAAACAAAGTAACAATTTGTTACTTTTGTTGCTAAAAGCACTTTTTTTCGAGGACAGGGGCGCAAAAAGTGGAGTTCTGAAGACAAGAATATTTTGGCTCTTGCCCCTGTACAATGTTTTCCATGAACAATATTAAGCAGTTTGTTGAAAATTCTCTAGGACGGTGGCGATCGCAGCGCAGCGCCCATCATTTGACATTCAGACACTTTGAAGCTGTGCAGTCAGTCATTGATATCGTTGCTATCTCACCGGACGATCCGGCCGTAATTGAGCTCTGCCAATTGTATAAGGTTGACCCATCCCAAGCCGTAATCCCTTTTCAAATGAGTTGGGAGGGTGAGTCAGATTGGGATGAGAATTCTGAAGTTAAGGGGACTTGTATTCTTGTACCAATCCCCGATCCAAATGTGCCTAATCGTGGTAAATTATTACGAGATCGAGGTTATGCTGAAACTATGGCCGCAGCAAGTGACTATCACATCACAGAGGATGGAACTTTTGTGCTGTTGACTAGCTACGATCGCGCCGCAGCCGAAGAAAAAATCTGGTTTGCTAATCCTAATTTACGGTTTCGTGTTTCCCTAATTAAAACCAGTGGAGGAAGTGGGGTAGTAACAGCCTCATTTTCCTCAGAGATTCGTTCGCTTTCCGGGAATTAGTTAATTGCTAATTTCCCTCAAACTTTCTTCTACCTTCTTCTTAGCTTATGAATTCAGTTAAAAGCAATGATTTAATCACTTTAGCTCAGTGGATGGCTGGGGATTTTAGCAACAATCAACAATCCTTTGATAACCCCAAACAATTTGCCCATATTCGGATATTTTTTCGTCCCTTACCCTTTGAATTTTTCAATGCCATTGGCTTTTACTCTGAACAGGTCTACGACCACGATCTGTGGACTCCCTATCGTCAGGGAGTTCATCGCTTAATTGACCAGGGAGATCAAATTTATATTGAAAATTATAGCCTCGAAGACCCAATACAGTACGCCGGAGCCGCACGAGAATTAAGCATTCTCAAAACTATTAAACCAGATAGTCTGCAACGACGCTATCACTGTTCCATGATTTTTAAACGAGACGGCCAAATGTTTCGAGGCAGTGTGGAACCTGGAAACCTTTGTCTCATTGAAAAAAGAGGTTGTTCAACCTACCTAGTTAGTGAGGTAGAGATTACAGAAACAACTTGGAGTAGCCTCGATCGAGGTCTGGATGTGAATACTCATCAACAGGTTTGGGGTTCGGCTTTTGGCTCTCTACATTTTGAAAAGCGTCAAAGTTTTGCCACTGAGTTACCTCACATCTTATAGCTTATCCGCTTACTAATTTCAACTCACATTCGCCATATATTACAATCCTTCATTTCGTACTACAGGAAACTGATTGCAAGGAGAGACTCCGAGCCAATATCTCGACCTCTTTCTGTACTACAAATAAGCTTCCAAATCAGGTCTAATGTTAACTTATGTTAAGTTTTCTAATAGAACGTCTAAGTATGGTAGTTTTTCATGTAATACAATTGTGGAGATTTTTTCAATGGTTTTTGGACCTGCATCTCGACTTGGAGTCAGTTTATTTGAAGAAACACCCCGTTTAGAACTGACGCCAGGACGTTCAGAAGAAGAAGTAGAAACCATTATTCGTGCCGTTTATCGGCAAGTTTTGGGTAATGCTTACGTCATGGAAAGTGAACGAGCGACGATTCCTGAATCCAAATTAAAAAGTGGTGAACTCAGCGTGCGCGCATTTGTCCGCGCTCTGGCAAAATCAGACGCTTACCGCTCTCGCTTTTTCGATACTTCTCCTCGCTATCGGTTTATTGAACTCAATTTCAAACATCTTCTAGGTCGGGCTCCTGATGGCTTAGAAGAAATGAGAGCACACAGCACCATTTTAGATACTGAAGGCTTCGAGGCAGAAATTGATTCTTACCTCGACAGCGATGAATACCAAAATGCCTACGGGGAAAATATCGTTCCCTATTACCGAGGCTACAAAACCCAGCCAGGACAAAATATGGTTGGGTTTACTCATCTGTTTGCTCTGTTGCGGGGAGCTTCCAGTAGCGACCTCAAAGGCAGTCTTTCAGGAAAATCCCCTGTTCTGAATAAATTTGTGATTCAGCAAACCCCCGTACCGATAGTTCCCCCTTCAGGTGGTGCAGTTGGAGATGGTTGGGCATTCCAAGAGTCTGCTATTAATTCACGTACTCGTGCTGGATTAGGCAGCTCAACAGAAGGCAAAGTTTATCGCATTACTGTGACTGGATATCGTTCTTCAGCAGCGACTGGGATCAACCGAGTCTCTAAATTTCGCTCTAGCAATCAAGCCTATCTCGTACCCTTTGAAAGGCTCTCGCAAGAATATCAACGCATCCACAAACAAGGCGGCGTAATTTCCAGCATTACTGCTGTCAACTAACAACCGCTCAAACTTCTGCCTTAACGACTTGGGGAATTATCTCCCTGAGCGTGTTTTTGACAATCCCTAATTCCCTGTTTTGAAAGGTTATTTTTTCTTAGGAGAAACTCAATGAGTGTCGTTTTAGATGCGCCAGTAGAACTTTGGCCTACCAGCAGCTCCGAGGATAAACAGGCGGTAATTCGCGCTGTTTACAAGCAAGTGTTGGGCAATCCCCATGTCATGGAAAGTGAACGCCTGACGAGTGCAGAATCCAAGTTGTGCGATGGCACGATAACGGTACGAGAATTTGTCCGCGCTGTGGCTAAATCTGACTTTTATCGCAGTCGGTATTTTGAATCCTGCGCTCCTTACCGCTTTGTCGAGCTAAACTTCAAACATTTGTTGGGTCGCGCTCCTTTAGCTCAAGAGGAACTTTCTGAGCATATTTGTCGGTGTACCCAAGAAGGCTACGAGGCAGAAATTGATTCTTACCTCGATAGTCCAGAATATCAGGAAAAATTTGGCGAGAATACAGTCCCTTATTATAAAGGGGCCAAAAGTCAAGTCGGACAAAAGCAAATCGGCTATAATCGCACCCTTTCCCTGTATCAAGGTTATGCAGGAGTTGATAGTGCTTTTACCGCTTCTCGCTTAGTAGACTCTGTGGCTGGCAATAGCGGTAAAAAGATTACTTTACCAACAACAGGCGGTCGGATCAGCGCTTACAAAGATGCTACCGAAAAGACCTTCAAGATTTTAGTCAAGGGGTCTAAATTTGATAGTCCTCGCCGAGTAAGTAACACTGAATATCTTGTATCCGGTGCGAATATGACTCCGCAAATTCAGCGCATTCATCGTGCAGGCGGCAAAATTGTCAGCATCACAGAAGTTGCTTGAGGCATAGAGTGATTCGCGGGTAGAGAAGTAAAGATGTGCTTCTCTACCCTCTCGGAAACCATCGCGATTTTTATCTTATCCCCTCGCAATTATGAAAGCGATAACGATAGAAACAGATAGTGTTCCTCTGTCTAGATAACAGATGCGATCGCATCTGTTAAGCTATTTCAACCAACAGTAACATCTTTTGACAGTCTCAATCAAACTTTAATTAACTTTAATTAACGTTAGGAAAAAACAATGTCTAGTTTAACAGCAGCTTTCCTCAGTGACCCAGTAGAACTGCGAGCCAATGCAACGGAAGACGATTTACAAGTCGTCATTCGTGCTGCTTACCGACAGGTGTTAGGAAATGCTCACTTGATGGAAAGTCAGCGTCTCACCAGTGCCGAATCATTGCTTCGCAATCGTGATATTACGGTGCGTGATTTTGTCAGACAAGTGGCAAAATCCGACCTGTATCAGTCGCTATTTTTTAACACCAATTCTGCCTATCGGTTCATCGAGTTAAACTGCAAGCATTTGCTTGGTCGCGCTCCTTTAGAACAGACGGAGATTTCGGCTCACGTCCAAATTTGTAACGGTCAAGGCTATGAAGCCGAAATCGATTCTTATATAGATAGTGACGATTACATCCAGAACTTTGGTGAGAATATTGTGCCTTATCCTCGGAGCATTCGCAGCCAAACTGGTATCAAGAATGTCGGGTTTAATCGGATGCTTTCTTTGCTCCGAGGCTCAGCTACTAGCGATAGCAGTAATCAAGCTCAATTAATTGCTACGGTTGCGAGCAATCTGCCTCAGAAAATCAAACTTTCTAGCGTTGGTACCAGTGGAGCCTCTAGCACAACTGGTAAACGTTTTCGGATTACTGCTGCTAAGTCTGGTGGTGCTAATGTCAGATTGAGCAATATCAGCTATGAAGTCAGCTATGCTCAAATGTCTAAGCAAATTAAAAATATTCAGAAAATGGGAGGCAAAATTCTCAGTATTACTGAAGTTGGCTAAATTTACCTAGACTTCACCTTTGTCTTCCTTTAAGTTTCGTATCTCCTACTTTCTCTAGAGCGAGTTTATTATTCGCTCTTTTTCTCTGTCCACCTTGAAAATAAAAATAAATCACTCGGTTTTCAAGCTGAGTATCTTAAAGATGCTACCCCCAATAGCTTGTAAAAAAATGCAGGCTTGGATCAGAAGTCGTCACCTAATTTTTTCCGGTCAATTGCTAATTTTTGAAACTTTAGACTATCCAGCAGTTGAGCGATTTGAGGAATGTGTTAACATTCTAGGAGGGTGCTTAATTTCTGTTGAACCAGGCAAACGACTTTGGATGGGAAATCATCGACAAGTGATTCTCTATCAGGCTAAAGCCAGTTTGCATACACCTCATCATGAACTGCGACAATATTGGTTCAAGTACGGCTGTTTTCAGACTCGATTCGATCAAAGAGCTTAGCACTAACAACCGCCAAGGTTATTAAGTGTTAAAATCTCTTTGGTTATTTGCACAATTAGGAACTTTTTGGTTAAAATAAAGAAAAATTATACTTTGTTGTGCTTATGGATATTCACGAAATCGAAACGTCTCTGAACAATCCTGATTTTCAGTATCGACTCAAGGCGGTCGCGGCTCTCAAGGATTATCAACCAGAGATTGCCGTTCCCTTGCTCAAGGGCAAACTCGATGACCCGGAATTCTTAGTACGTTCCTTTGTCAGCCGGGCATTTGGGACACAACAAACCGCCGATTCCTTCGCCGCATTGCTCCAAATCATGAAATTTGATAATACGCCGAATGTGCGAGCTGAGGCTGCTAATTCTCTTTCGCTTTTTGGTCGATGTGCTGCATCTCATTTAGTCTTGACTTTTTTTCAGGATGACCACTGGTTAGTTCGTCGTAGTATTCTGGCTGTTTTGGTTGATATGGAGTGCGAAAGCGAACTCTTTGAGGTCTGTATGGAAGCCTTAGCTGGTGAAGATATGACCACCCAGGAAGCCGCTGTGGATGCACTTGGTACATTAGCCGGAACTAATCAGGAACAGGCTGCACTTTCTCAGTTATTAATGCTGGCTAATTCTGAGTCTGAACGTATGCGTCAGCACGTCGCATCTGCTTTGCAACATTTTGACGATCCGCAGGCTAAGGAAATTTTAAGTCAACTTGGGCAAGACTCAAATCATCGAGTCGTTGCTACTGCTTTAGAAAATCTGCTTTAGAGAATAAATAGTAAGAAATCTGATACTGTGAGAGTAGATTAAGCTTGACTAAAAGTTTTTAACCCAGTGATTAAATGGTCAAAATAGAGACTCAATAAATCCCGCTCTTCAAAATTAAATTGCTGCAAGCTAACTGTTTTCAACTGTTCTAGTCCACAGAGCATCGCCGAAATAGGAACCCGCAATTCTTGATAGAGTAGCTCCATGTTTTTGAGTCCTTCTTGGCTCGTAAATTGAGGACTGTTACCTGCAATTCCATAGGTGATACAGCGTAGGAACTGCCAAAAATCTCGCCAACAGGCTTCAGCACGTTCGGGAGGATAAAGGTCATTACCAAGCTCAGTGATATGGGGAAAGTCGGCTAATACCTTTTTCCTCGCATCAGCAACAAGATTAGGAGCTTGCTCTCGCAATAATCTGGCTTTTTCTAGCATTAAAGACAGATTAGGAGCAAGATTTTTAATGCGTTCTAAATCCTCATCTGTGAGATATCGACTTTGATTGTCAGCCTCTTGAAAAATGGCAATTACTTCATCTGAATATAAGTTTTTCCAACTGGCAAAACTGACTATTCTGGCTTGGGGAATTAATTGCTTTGCTCTTTCACTTAATTGCATAGTCATTAAATTACACATAGTTTACTAGCATAGACTAAAATTATGAGAAATTTTGTTAAGATTTATTACAGTTACAGCAGTTTAATGATGGTTGGTACAAGCTTTTTCTTGGGAATCCTGAGCGCACAACAGAATTTCGTAACGAAATATTACTTTGTTTGTCAAAAACAGAGACAAGATTTAAGGCAATCCCTTATGATTGTGTTTTGAGGGAAAGATTGAAGGAGCTAAATTTTAATCTATGTTTAAGCCGTTTCAGGAATTCTTAGAAAAAGAACTGTTTGGACGTTTTGCTCTAGAGAGTCGTCCCATTCCCTCTGGGTTGGAATCGGTGGTGAGTGAAAGAGGCAAAAATCCCGCCACGATTCAAAGTTGGTGCTATCAATGTCCCGAATTGCGAAAGATTCGTTACACCTACATTGATGCTGGAGAAACGGCACAAATTTTCAATAGTGTCATTTATCCGAATTATAATTACGATCTGCCCTTACTAGGAATTGATTTTTTAGCCTTTGGACAGAAGAAAATCTTGGTTGTCTTGGATTTTCAACCTTTATTCCGCGATGAAGCCTATCTAGACAAATATATCGGGCCAATGAGCGCACTTAAGGAGAAATACAAAGATTTAACGCAAGACTTAGAAATGAAGTTTTACGATGCGAACCAGTATTTTTCCAAGAACTTGCTATTTGCTAAAACTGATGCAGAAACGGTTGTAACTCGTTTGTTTCCTGCCTATCAAGAATATGTCGAGTTGTATTGGCAAATGCTAGAGCAAGCCTCTGGGCTTAACACTCCCGAAGAGATTCAGCGGATTGTGAAGGCACAGAAAGATTACGATCAGTATAGTGCGGAACGCGATCCAGCATCAGGGCTATTCGGCAGCTATTTTGGGCATGAATGGTCAGAGCGATTTCTGTACGAGTTTTTGTTTGAAGATGCTGTTCCCTTAGCAGTTCCAGCGGGGGTAAGATAAGTTAAAAATGACTCTTTATCAGCCTTTCTTAGATTACGCTATCCCACTTCTCAAAGAACGACTTGACTTGGCGCCCTATCCCATTCCCGCAGGTTTTGAACGGAAAGAATCTCTAACTGGGAAGGGGAAAAAAGAGCAGTTGGTTATGACGACAAGTCATGCTTTTAAGTCCTCAAAATTACGGCAAATTCGGGCGGCTCATGTTGAGGGTGGTGATGCTCTCCAGGTACTTAATTTTGTGATTTTTCCCCAGTTAAATTATGACGTGCCTTTTTTTGGGGCGGACTTAGTAACCTTGCCGGGGGGACATTTAATTGCTTTAGATATGCAGCCTCTTTTTCACGATGCGACTTATCAGAAGCAATACTCAGAGCCGATTTTACCGATTTTCAACACTTATCAAAAGGAGTTGCCTTGGGGAGGAGATTTTCCTGACGAGGCAAAACCTTTCTTTTCTCCTGCTTTTCTTTGGACTCGTCCCAAGGAAACAGTGGCTGTGCAAACTACGGTCTTTGAAGCTTTTAAGGATTATCTTCAAGCTTATCTCGATTTGGTTGAGCAAGCGCAACCTGTCACAGATAGTCAGCGACTTGGAGAGATTCTTGAGGCACAGCGACGTTATATTAATTATCGTGCTGCCAAAGATCCGGCGAGGGGGATGTTTACGCGGTTCTATGGTGAGGAGTGGACTGAGGAATATATTCACGGTTTTCTGTTCGATTTAGAACGCCACCTTCTTGAAGTTCCACAATCAGTGTAAATTTATCCTACCTGAGAGCCAAGACTCTGAGCGGTATTGTTACGAGTAAAAGTATTCCAAGTTCCTAATTCTTTAGGATCGCGACTACAAAGCATGGCTTTCATCTCTTGGGTGAGTCCTTGTGCTAGGGTAAAATCTGCGCCAGCAATACTTTTTAATTGCTCTAAATTTGCCCCGGTTAAGTCAGCCGCTCGTAAATCCGCTCCTTGTAATTCGACTCCAATTAAGATAGCATTCCGTAAATAAGCACCAGTCAGAAAGGCATTCTGAAGACTCGCCCCACTTAAGGCTGCTCCCTCTAAATTTGCCCCAGTTAAATCGGCTCCACTGAGATAAGCACCTCGCAGATTGCAGCCGTGTAAATCTGCGCCTCTGAGGTAAGCTGTATTCAGAAAAGCTCCACTGAGATTGGCTTGGGGACCAAGAGCTCCCGAATTTTTGTAATTGAATCCTTCTGGCCACAGGGTATGAGCATCATATTGAGCGAATTTTAATTTTGCCTCTTGTAGCTTGGCATCGACTAAATTACAGCCCTGTAAATCTGCACGAAAAAGATAGCTTTCTTGTAAATTCGCTCCACTCAAATTGGCATCTCTGAGATTGGCCCTTCGTAAATCAACTCCTTTGAGATTTGCCCCTTGCAAATTGGTTTGACTGAGGTTTGCCCCTATCAAGTTTGCTCCACTGAAATCAATACCAGATAAATCCATCTTGCTGAGGTTGATTCCCGGGAGGTTGGTTTGAGCTAGACTTTTGCCTTGCTGAATGGCTGGTAAGATTTCTGTTGGCGAAAGGGGTTGGGAGAGGAAAGATGAGTGTTGACGGGGTGACATTATATTTTTCTGAAAATTTATTGATCGAGTTGCTCAAATTTGTCCTGTGTCATTTATCCTAGAATTTGAAGGATTCCAGACTGACGTTTGTTTATTTTTCTTAACCAAAATCAGATCGGATTCCCAGTTCGGCTAAGCTCAGGTCAAAGCCTAAATATCGGTTTTTCAAGGAGCTTTGTCTCAATGCCTCTGATTCCTATAGCTAATTTGACACAGAAATGCTGCTAACACCACCTATGACTATGATGGATTTCTTTCGCAAGAGTGAGGGCGTTTGGTTTACTCAGCGAACAGTCCATAATTTTGATACTGCTGCGGCTGATGAGTCGGGAGAATCCAATGTCATCGTTGATGTCTTGTCAACAGATGATCCCAGAATTTTAGACGTTTGTCAACAGCAGAATGTGGATCCCGCTTTAGTTAGTGGGGGATGCAGTTTTATGTGGCAGGATAATTTAGATGATACTGTCCCTAACGAAAACTATGCTGCTATTCTTGTAGATGTGCCTAATCCTAGTAATCCGAGAACGGGCAAGTTTCTGCGAAATCGAGGCTATGTTGAAGGTATTCCGGTCATCGGTGTTTACCATTTTGCGGATGATGGGGTGTTGACTATTGAGACGGAATATGAGACTAATCAAGGACAGGAACGCTGTTGGTTTATTAACGATCATTTTCGGGTACGGGTGATGACTGTGCAGATGATCAATGGGGTTAAACAAATGGCATACTGTTCTGAGCGTCGTTGTGTTTCTCACTCTGCTTTAGAAGAGATGTTAGAACACAATCGCTTGAGGTTTTCTGGGGTGGGTGTGCTGTCACCTTAAAGCACTAATATCCCGGCGATTGCAATCGGGCGCGGCTGCACACACAAAGTCGAAATATCCCGGTGATTGAAATTGCGGTAAGATAAACAAAAAATATCCGGGCGATTGCAATCGCGGCTACACACACAAATTTTCCCGAGGCGGACTAATTATTAAAGTATCAAAACTATGTCTGAAAACGAAGAATTTAATCCATCGGATTCTGATAATGATGAAACTGTTGCTAATTCAAGAGAGACTAATGTTGAAGAAGTGGCAGAAGTAATTGCTGAATTTGAGAAATATCGCGAACGTTTGGTTAATGAAACGATGGCTGCGGCACAAAAGGCAAAATTACCTCAGAAGGCGGCGATGGCTAAGATTGAGCCGGAACTTGCTAAGATTGATGCTGGACTGGAGAATCTTCGCGCTCACTTGGCGGCTCTAACTACTAATAATTAGGTGATGATGATGGTCAATTCTAATGCTCAAGCGGAGGCCGATCCAATTTTATTGGCTCAGACTGAAACAGATGTTTTACTGGGAAGGGTTACGGAACAAATAGATTTAGATACTTTCGATGCTAATGATGCGGAAACTTTGCACCTTCTGGTTGAATCTTTGGGCGATACGCGGGGGATGACTCGACTGCGCTGTGCGGAAACTTTGGCTGAAATTGGTGAAGTGGCGACTCCTTTTTTGTTAGATGCTTTGGCAAATCATGTTAATCCGGTTGTGCGGCGTGCTTCTGCTAAAACTCTGACTTTGATTGCCGATCCGACTGCGGTTCCTCATTTAATTCATGCTTTGTTGAACGATGAGGATACTGTGGTTAAGGGTTCATCAATTGGGGCGTTGGCGAGGATTGGGGAACCGTCTGTGCAGGCTTTGTTGGATATTTTAGGGTCAACTGATTTGCCTGAGAGTACGATCGGTCATGCGGCTTGGGCGTTGGCTTTTATTGGGGCGGGGGCGAAGGAGTATTTGTATCGGGCGATCGCGTCTGATTCGCCTGTGGTGCGCGGTGCGGTGGTGGGTGCGATCGCGAAGGTTGCACAGGAAGAACCGAAGGATGAATTATTCGAGATTTTGGTTAAGTCTCTGACGGATGTTGATGTTGATGTGCGTTGTGAGGCGGCGGCGGCTTTAGGAAATCTGGCTTATAAACCTGCAATTCCTAATCTGATTGAGTTGCTGGATAGTGGTGATGGGGAAACTCGTAGGGCGGCGGCTTTGTCGTTGATGAAAGTGGGCGATCGGGCTGCGATCGAACCGCTACAAGCTGCATTGGAAAAAGAGTCGGAAGCGGCGGTTCAAGGTGTGATTAAGTTGGCCATTTCTCAAATTAAGTAACTAAAAGTATGACTGAATCGGGAACGGGGCGGATGTTGCTTTCTCATAATTTTGATATGCCCGAGGGTGTTTTTCCCACTTTAAGTAGGGAAGAATTTACTCGGGTATTTGCTGAGGGTTTAAGTCAATATCCTGAGATTAAGTGTCGTCAATTAAATCACGGTCATTGGATGGTAGAAGTTTTATTTTCTACTGATGCTTTTTCTCCGCCTCAAGTGGGAGAATTTTGTGCTCAAAGTTTGGTGGATAAGCGGATGAGTCAGGGGAAAACTGATGATTCTTTTCCTGATATTTTGATTTTAGCGGGGTTAAAGAAGACTCCGCCTTTGACTAGCGATGCTGATGCGTTGCAAACGGGAGAATGGGGGGTGGATGTGGTGGAAACTCAGTCTGCTGAGAGTTTTTTGATGGCGATGGGGTGGGAGGAGAAAACGGGGGGGAAAAGTATTGAGGATGTTTTTAAGGTTGAAAGGAGAAAAGGGTAACGGGTTACAGGTTGTTGGAAAACTAAGAGCTAAGTCCCAAAAGACTGATTTTGATGTTGGCCAGGATATTATCTATCTCCCTCCGATCAAAAAATTGAATTGAAGGTAATGCGGGGAACTGATTTTCAGCATATTTTCTGGACAGTCATGATTATCAGTCATTGCCTCCCGTGTTGGTTTCTTATGAATATTGATATTTCTGATAGTGACAAATCGATAGACATAAGCATCAAGGAATTGCTTTGCAGACCAAAATTCTTTGCCAATTTTCTGACAATACGCGACAAAACACTGTGCACCTTTAAGTTGCTGAATAATTTTCCATTCTGGGCTTGTTGTAGGTTTTGCCTTCATCTCAATACAAAGGATAACTTTTTTCTTACCAGTATCAGCAATTATCACAAAATCTGCACGTTTGCATTCACCTTTTGAACCACAAAATATCGCTTCAGGTGATGTAAAATCATCTACTTTAATGATAATAACTTGATCGTCATTGGGCATTCCACGAATTGTCACAAAGCAGTTGGGGAGAGCGGGTTCTGTGAGTTTCACTTGCTTTTTGCCATAGCTATCTTCTACCAATGGCACTGTAGCACTTTGTTTAATCATCTCTTTGAGGATAGCAATATCAGACATTAATCCTTACCCCAGACAATCGCTTCCTGAATCCGGTTCATAGTCTCAATAGTTGTATCAAAACTGCGAGCTTCAATACCCATTTCTGGATCAATATCTGCTGGTGTCAGGGTTTGACATTGAGTTTTTCTTTTCTTCCCTTCTAAAAGGATTGATGCTTTTTCTGCAATATAAACTTTAATTTTTTCAGCCGAGATCAGTTCCACTTCGCGATAACCTTCTTCTTCAGCAATTCGCTTCAGATGAGGTTTATCATGGTTAAGCATAATCAAAGTATTTAGTTCTTTAATAATGTAATCGCTATGGGTAGTTATAAACACTTTAATGCCTAGATTTACCAGTCTGGCAAATAGCCGTGCGATGCGGCGCTGATTTTCAGGATGTAGATTCAATTCAGGTTCATCTACCATCAATAAATCGCCAATTTGAGCCTCATGTTTCAGGTAAAAACCGATGTCTAATAGAGAACGCACAGCACTAGAACTTTGATTTATAGAAAGCTTGAGCTGTTTATCTTTTTTCGGCACATAATAAAGCTCATCGTTTCGGGTGACAGTATAATCACCGCCTATGATATCAGCAAAATATGTCAATACATCGGGATGGTTTTTAGCAATAAAACTGGTTATTCTAACAATATTTTCAATTTCTCTGGTAAAATCTACATTCGTCTTAATCGGCAGAGCATAATCCTCAGAAATATTGAATGAAAGCTCCATTGGATTAATATTATTGTTAAGTTGACCCATTTCTTCAAGCAATCGATTGCGGGCAAAGTTTAACTCTTTACGAAAAATTGCAGCCCCAGTACGTTCTACACTAGCTATGAAAGGGCGAGGAATAATTTTAGCAAAAATAATGTCTTTCAGTGTATTAGCAATGGTAATTTTAAGTATCTCGTTGGGAATTTTTACCCTTTCTTTATCCACTAGCAGAGTGATCACTAATTCTCTACTACCTTCACTTTTTATCAGCGAGAATATTTGGGCATTGGCAGATCCTATTGTTCGCTCAAATCTGTCTGCAAAACTAATATTTTTTAGATCTATACTTACCTCAAAGTCTGTGTCTTTAAATCGTTCAGTCGGTGCTGCAAAAATCTGAGGCAATCGCTGTGTGTAGGCATTACAAGCTATAGCAACTATTTGTTCAAGTTCAACCTGATTGACATATTCTTGTAGATCAAGACGAATTACTCCGTCAGTAAGGAGTTGCTGAATTTTATCGTCTTTGATTTTGATTGAAAATATTTGTTGCCAAGTAAACAAAAAGCCAAATAGTGCATAAGTAGCGTAGGTTTTACCAGTATTATTGCCACCACAAATAATTGTTAGGTCGCCAAGGGTGAATTCGGCTTGCTTTAAAACACCAAGATTTTTGACTTTGACTTTCATAAATATTTTGCTAAAATGACAACTTACGATTTCATTTTACAGTATTAGAAGCATTAATTATACCAAATTTTTACCCATCGTCAACTCCTGCTGCTGAACAGGAATACAAATCTCAAACTCCGTCCCTTTTTCTGGCGTGGAAAAACACCTAAGCGTCCCACCATGTTTTTCAGTAATAATCTGATAACTAATCGCCATTCCCATTCCTGTTCCCTTCCCTACAGGCTTTGTTGTAAAAAATGGATTGAATATCTGTGTTTGAATTGATTCTGGAATTCCATTGCCATTATCGGCGATCGCAATTTTAACCCATTGCGAATCTACCACCGAGGTAGAAATTGTAATACAACATGGGTGCTTCTCGAGCGAGCAAGCTACCTGTTGAGTATTTATTTCTTCGAGTGCATCAATAGCGTTTGCCAAAATATTCATAAATACTTGGTTAAGTTGTCCGGCACAACACTCAACTAGCGGTAAATCACCATAGTCTCGAATGACTTTAATTTCTAGATTTTCTAGCCCCGCTTTGAGACGATGTTGCAAAATTAATAGGGTGCTATCAATTCCTTCATGGATATCAACTTCTTTAAATTCTGACTCATCCATCCTGGAAAAATTGCGGAGTGACAGCACAATCTGGCGAATGCGATCGGTCCCAATTCTCATTGAACTCAGAATTTTAGGTAAATCATATTGCAAAAAATCCAGGTCAATATTTTCTACTTCTTTCTCAATTTCGCCAATTGGGTTTGGATAATGCTTTTGATATAGGTGTACCAAATTTAATAGACTCTCAGCATAATATTGTACATGAATTAGGTTGCCATGAATGAAGCAGACCGGATTGTTAATTTCATGGGCTACTCCTGCAACTAATTGCCCCAAGGATGAGATTTTTTCGGTCTGAATCAGTTGGGTTTGCGTTCGTTTTAAATTCTCAAGTGCCTGCTCTAGCTGCTGAGATTTGTCTCGTTCTCTGGCTTCGCTATCGCGTAATGTGACTTCTATTTGTTTCCGTTGAGCTATTTCGGCGGTGAGTTGGTCGTGGATTTCCAATTGTCGGAATACTTCCTCAAATGTGCTTGCTAAAAATTGAATTTCGTTAGCTGGAATTGTCTTTGGCATAGGAAAAATGCCTGTTTTTTTACTTTGAGAAACTGCTTCGTTTAAGTCGCGCAAGGGCTGCAATACATTCTTCTGAAGGAGTATCCCCATGATTAACAAAATTGTGATGATGCCAACTAGCAATGACAAAGTTGAGGTAATGAAGGTTCTGTCGGCTGCTTGCTTCATTTGGTTGAGATCGAGTAGCACGATCGCCACTCCCCGTCGTTGAGATGCGCCAAACAAGGTACTACTAAAAGGCAGAATTTGTGCGATCGCAGGCTGGTTGTCCACGACGATATCTTGCCTGACTTCAATGCCTGCGGTTGCCGCCCGATCGATCGCGATCGCGAGTTGTGGATAGATCGAAGTGTATGGCCCATTAGTCGTATTCTGAGGACTGCGGGCGATCGCCATTCCAGATGGATCGACAATCGCAATTTCCAGCACACCGGGCATGGTGGCAAAATTTTGCACAACCCGTCGCAGAATGCTTTTATTCTTTAACTCTAGTAAGCCTTCTGTAGAAAACTCCAGAGATTGTGTAATTGATTGAGCCCGGTTATGAACTTGCGTTTGTAAGTCAGACTGCATCAGCCGATAGTTAAGTCCCAGAGTTGCCAGTCCAACTGTGGTAATCGACAACCCAACGCTAACCAGCAAGCGCTGCGACAAGCTATGGGGATGCAGGAATTTCGTCATAATTTTTATTCATTGATTGCTGTAGTTACGATCTCAGTGTTAATCTCCACATCCTGACGCGGCATCCGTCCGGCACGAGGGTCAGATTTTAATAGTTCAGCCATTTGAGCGATCGCCTCTGGCAACCTACCAGACAGAAACATCTTCTGCTGCATGGCAATGTCACCCTTTTTCAGACCAGCGTAATCTTTAGCAAAAGCCTCTCCCTTCTGTCCCAGGTTTTGAGCAACTTTTTGAAACACGACCTTAGGCTTTGTTTCCACCGCACTCATAATATCAAACCAAGCCATAATAAATTGCTTCAATTCAGCTTTTTTATTGTGAATAATAGTTGACCGAGAAACCAAGGTATCAATAACTAAACTATCAAATTCCTGAGTGGTAAAAATAATATTCCCCTTGATTGCTTGGGCAGTTTCGCCTAGAAGCGGTTGCCAGAGCACGGCGGCATCTAAACGTCCCTGCTGCATCAAATTAACCGCTGTTTCGTTAGAAATATCTTCAATCTTGACGTCTGCGGGTTTAATCTGGTGCAACTTGAGGGCTTCCAATAAAATCAGATGATTCACTGTTCCCAGTTTCGCTCCGACTCTTTTACCGCGAAGGTTTGCCACTGACTTGATTGCAGGTTGAGCAACAATACCATCAGCCCCGTGAGAAATATTTGTTACCATCAGCACGACAGGCTTGTCACTACCCGAATCAGACTGCACCACATCCCACAAAGAGACAAAAGTCGCGTCTAGAGTACCGCGCAGCATGGCGCGAGTCGAATCTTGTTGATTCTCAAATCGAATGAGTTGCACGTCCAATCCGCGCTGTTTGAATAAGCCTGCTTCCTGAGCATAAAGTACAATATCAAATCCTGCCCAACTGGTGATGCCAACGCGCAAAGGAGCTAATTGTTGTGGTGCAAGGCTACAAGCATTCACAATCAGGCTAACCGCCAGTGTCAAAACGCAGAGGACACTGAGCGATCGCCATTTCGTTAAGGTCAACCAACACCTGCGCAATAATTGTCTAGTCCCGGTCTGAGCTTTGCCACTCATCTATGCAGCCTCAACGCTGTTGTTTGTCGATGATAGCAAGAACTTTTCTGGATGTCATTACCTGAAAAAACGCCCAAAACAAATGTAAAATAGAACTATTCTATTCGCGTATAATTCATTACCAAATTCAACCAAAATCAAGAAATCGCCGCTGATTCCCGCACATCAGAATTCACCGATTCATCTGTCGGCAAATGTGGTGAGAAATTCTACAGTACGCCGATATTGCGATGCGAATCGCTTCCGGGAGTTGAGGGGTTCGTTGCTGTGGCGGTTCCTGGGCTGCTGCAATCCACGGTTCATTCATATCAATTCCGGTTGCATTGGAATGATTAAACCGCAGAGTACGCTCTTAACGCAGAGTCAGAGAAGAGAGAGATGAATAATTTCGATGCTAACGGATTTGATATCACATGGGAAAATTCCGTCCAAGATCGCGATCGGTAACGATATTAGCCGGATGAGAATGCTTCGGAGCCTCAACGAATTCCCCCAAACCGCATTTTTAAACTTAATTTGGGGGTTTTCTTGCTATGTTTTTTGCCTGTCAGAGCGCGATCGAATCAAAACTTGTTCGGTGCGATCGCCCTTGACCAATATCGGACTCTTCGCAGAATAATCAGGCTAGAAACTAATATCGATTCCGGTTGCACTCCTTATCATTGTTGACTGTTGACTGTTGGCTGTTGACTGTTGACTGTTGACTAATGACTAATGACTGATGACTAATGACTAATGACTGATGACTAATGACTAACATTGAAGGGCGATCGCTCTACTGGTATTTTTAAAGTATTGGGTATTGCGATCGCGAGCTAAGGGCTCGGTTCAGTGGCATACCGCCCCGCAAGACCCCGAACACACAGGCAGAAACAGGGCGGGCTTTCCGCTGCACGCTCATTGTTCGGCGACTGTTGATAACTTCTAGCTCATTTGAGCGAGGTTAATCAATTGTGCCAAAGTGGATAAGTGCTGCACTGTTGCAAAGAAGGGAGTAAAGATTGCATCTTGCGTCATTTCTAACTCTCAAGCTTGCTCATTCTGATGGTTGGTGGGTGATAAAATGCGCGATGTGCTGTGTACAAGGGTTGAAGAAACATAGAGGAGCGAAAATCCAATCAGAGGATGGAACACCTCTAGATGGAGTGGCGTTTTGAGATGAATGCTGACAAATTGCAGCCCGAGCAGCACAGGTAAAGTGGCAGCGAGATGTCGTATTTTGCGTGAGAATGGGGCGAGCGATGACCATCCCCATAATATTAATGACAATCCACCATAGCCTCGCACTAGCCAAACATGAATATTCCACCAGGAAGGGTCATTGAAGTAGGCAACTCCAACTGTTAATAACTGAGCAATCAAGCAGAGGTTAAAGACGATTGAAGTTGTATAAAAACCTATCTGTACCCAATGTGTGGGAGTACGACCGCGATCGATTTCCGAAGTTGTGCTCATGTCAAACTGCCTGTTTTGCTACTTCTAAACTCGATATCCCCTGCAAAAATAAGATTGCCTTATCGACCAACTCAGCCCCCGCTTTTTCTGGCGAACCGACATCAAATGGCGGGGCGGGATTGTACTCCAGCAATAGTTGAATAATCTTGGCTACTTCCTCACCACAAAGGATGCTAGCGATCGTCAGGCCAAAATCGATACCTGCTGTCACGCCTCCACCAGTAATACGATTGCGATCGATTACTATGCGCTCTGTGCCAACCTCAACGCCCAAATTTGCGAGTTGTTGGCGCATTGCCCAGTGAGTCGCGGCTCGATAGCCGAACAGCAGTCCGCTTTTCGCCAGAAATACCGATCCACCGCAGACAGAAGTGATAAATTTGGCGGTGCTGCCTTGTTTGCGAAGAAATGCTAGTATCTCTGGATCGTCTTCTACTGCGCCTTGCTCCAAGCCGCCGCCAATACAGATAACGTCCAAGCGCGGGCAATTTTCAAAGGTGGTATCAGGCAAAACCATCATGCCGTCATCGGTTTTAATCGGATCTAGCGTTTTCCAGATCCGATGAATCTGGACACCTGGCAATGCACTAAAAACTTGCTGTGGTCCCACCATATCCAGCGATGTCATGCCAGGATAAAATACCAAACCAATGATATGCTTTTGTGAGTCAGTCATGAATTCATCTCCTTGGGGCGATTGCGATTAAATCTGTCCTTATACTAGAAGTAGCAACCGACTTCGCCTAGTCCTCGATCGGGTACTCTTTTTGACAGCATGACAATTTCCTTGCAGCTTTTATTTAAAGAAATCGACCAGGTGACGGATGAACAAGATTTGCGATCGCAAGTCGTGCCCAAAATCGGTGAGTATTTTGCAGCTAAGCGATCGGGAATCTTTTTCTTCGATCGACTGCCCTTGGTAGATAGCAATCTTCAGAAAACACTGCAAATTGGACTATCAATCGAACATAATCCTGTTGTGCGTTATCTAGTGGAGCGTCACGCTCCTGTCCATGAAGCATTGGTGGCATCTCCCAAGGTTTGGACAATAATTTGTCCCCGACCCGATCATTGGCACGTGATGGCGGGGCCGATCGTCAGCCGCGGTCAATTAATGGGTGTAGTGGGTTGTACGCGCGATCGGTCAATGCCCGCCTTCGATACAGAAAATCTAGCGGATTTGAGTGCGATATGTTTGCATTTGTCTGTTTGGGCTGCAACAGTACGCGCGGCGAAGCTATCCCGTAGGGAATCGCAACACCAACCTTTGAAGACCTCACGCCTAACGCCTCGTGAATTGCAAATTGCCGAATTGGTTGCTTTGGGGCGAACCAACGCAGGAATCGGGAGGGAACTTTGGATTACTGAGAATTCAGTGAAGCAAGCTTTGAAGCGAATGTTCCGTAAGCTTGAGGTTTCATCTCGTGCAGAAATGGTTGCAGAGCTTTCGGCGACAAAATACCATTTGTCAAGTGTAAAAATGAAACATTAAACTCCCCGGAACACGTTGGCTTGGTCTCTCCCTCGGTGCCATGCTGACAGAAGGATGCGTTCTCATCCCCTAATGGCGATCGGTTCTGGGAGGACATCTTCGATCGCATTTTCAAAGGCTCATTCGGAAGTTCTTTTAATAGCAATATTTCCTAGATTATCGAAGCTGGGCGATCGATCGGTTTTCCATCTGAATCGAAACAGGACATCGCAGTGCCTGGAAACAATTTAATCAATTCTCTCTTCATATCGGGATAATTATCAAATACTGTCATCCATACAGAAAAGAAACCCTTGCTTTGAGCAAATTCCAGCACCAGATCTCTAGCTTGAACGCATCGATCTAAAGTTTCAAAAAGATCTCTACATTTTTCTGCTGCTGTCCATATTTCTTCACGCTGCTGCCATCGTTTATCCCTTGGTGCTGGCCTAGCCCAACCAGAGGCTTGATGCCGTTGTAAACCTACTAAATCTAGCAATGCTTGCGCTTTAGTTTTCTGCTGGTTATTCATATTATCGGTTAACCGCACAAACCCACCTTTTGAGTAAACAAAAGCAAGCAAAGTATTATCACGATCTGGCCAGAGAAAGTTGTCAATTTCAACGGTTCGATCGCCTTTAACCGAGTTGCAGTTGGTACAACCCAATAAAAAATTAGTCCACTCAGTTTCCAGCTCTGGATGCAAAACTTTGGGGATAATATGCTCGACTGCCAGACCTACAGGGAGACTACGTTCGCAATAGCTGCAATAGATGCCTAATCGTTCTTCAAGATCTCCAATCGCATCTTGATATCGGATATAGATTTTGGGGGCTACTCCGCGTTCCACAGGTCTCATTGGGATCTCTCCTTAGCCTTAGCCATTGCCTCCAGCTTGAGCAATGCACTTAATCCAGGATTACTGGAGAAGGGTTCCACTGCTTGGCGATAGGCTGCTTCTGCTGCTTCTAGTTGCCCAGAGTGGCTTTCTTCTGGGTTTTGGAGTAGTTCAAAATATCTTTCTGTGGCTTCATTTAGTTCGTGAGCCTTTAAACTTTGTTGCGGAACTTCCACCAATTGAATATCTTCGGCAATGTCTTCGATCGATTGGTTTTCGTATTCTAGAGACTCTATATCTTCAATCTCGAAGCTTCTCAACTCACCTTGAGCGATCGATTGAATAATAAAGGGTGAATGGGTGGTGCAAACAAACTGAATTGATGGGAATGTCGTTTTGAGGTCATCTACGACTTGACGTTGCCATTTCGGATGGAGATGTACATCTATTTCATCAATTAGGACTAGCCCTGGTGTTTCTTGCAAAATCAGAGGCAATTTTTGACTAGATATATATTCTGATAGGAAAGAGGCATTTTGAGTAACGATTTTGATGGCAATATCGGCAATTAGACCTACCATCATTTTTTGACCTGCACTAAGGTTACTAAATGGTTGGGGGTTGCTTTGGATAGAAACAACTATTTCCGATCGCTCTGGGTCAAACCATAGGTCATCTGCATTGGGAATACAACGCAAAATAGCCAACTTTACCACCTTGTAACCAGGGCGCATTTGTCCCTGTCGATTGACCGAAGCGATCGCTTCTTTCTGAAACCAAGTATGGAGATCGGCGATTCTAATCCGTTCTTCAAAGCAGTCATAGAAGGCATCCCAACGGCGGGCGGGGCTGGTTTGGGTAGTGGCTTTGGGGTCACGTTTGTTGGAGGGTAGCCAAGCTCGACCTGCTCCGTAGTAGGCGATGATGGGTAGCCAAATTTTTTCGCCTGCTTCCACCTGTTGAAATAAAGTGGAGATAATTGCTAGAGCTTGTTTGGCTTCTGTGTTGGAGGTTCTAGAGCCGTTAGTTTTGATTTGTCTGAGCCATTGGACTGGCTGACTGTTAATCGTGCCGATCGCTTTAATCTGGACGGGTTTTCGTTCTATAAATTGGGTGATGGTGTCGGATTCGATCGCTTCTAAGCGAATTTCTGAGGGAAGAATGTTACGGCCGCTATTGTTGAGGGTTGTGTCGGGGGAGTTGACCAGCCAAATTCCAGCCGCGATCGCCAAAGCATCGAGGATCGTCGTTTTACCTGTGCCATTGTCCCCAACTAGCAAGGTAAATTGGGGATGCAAGTCAAGGGTATAGTCTGAAAATTTCTTGAAGTTTTCGATTTCTACTCGGTCAATTCTCATGGTAATGTCCCACTGTCGATCGCTATTCAGCTTGTAATTTGTAGCATAGAAATTATCGTAGTACGACACCAACAGCTTTAATTATAGGATATCTATATGTCTCACAAAAAAGAACGATCGCACTAGAAACTAAAAGAACGATCCTCTTCGAGGGCAACGCTTACGAACGCTCATTGAATGGCGCTTGACTCACTGGTAATTTTGAATTATTGGGTATTGAGTATGGCGATCGCTAGCAACCTCAACTGATTACGCCTCAATCTTTCACCGCTAGATCAAATCGAGCTGACAATTTTGGGCCCGAGAAGGAAACACTAGGTAGGTGTTTTTTTTCTGGGCTGGGGAAATTACAAGTGTATCACAATAGGATTACTCCTATCTGCTTGTTATGGAAATAGATCGTGTGCCATTTCTCAATCGCCTCCGGCGCACCATGTCCTCAGCAGAAGCTTGGGGCTTTAGTGTGGTTGGATATCTGATGTGGTTTGCCTTAGCGCCGTCGATGCAAGCAGAAATTGGCTCCGCATCGCTGTTGGTTTGGATTCCTGGTGTTATCGTCGGAATTCTGTTTAACCTTCAAGTTCAGAGTTTGGGTGAGAAATATCCAGATGTATCTGGGGGAACACCAAATTACATCACGCGATTGCTCCATCGTTACCCTGCTCTTTCCCGGTACTTGGGGATTGCCTACTACTTGGGGTGGGTTTCCTTTCCGCCCATTAATGCGATCGTCATCACAGATTTGATCCAATTGCATTTAGAACCGATGGGGCTGAATATTCCAGAAAAAGTGTTTGAGATCGGTTTTACTGCGATCGCTTACTTTTTAGCATTCAGTGGCACCCGCGCCGTCGCCATCCTGCACCTCTTTTTTATCTTTCCTTCGATCGGCTTTTTACTCCTCTTCTGCGTTCAGGGTTTAGGCTGGCTTGCCTTTTCGCCCCAAAGCCCCGGACTGTTGCCCAGCAGCATTGATACCATCAGTGTCCAGGGCTGGCTGAAATGGTACTTGTTTGCCGCTTATGGCTTCTATGGCTGTGATACAGCTTCATCCTTTGTAGCAGACAGTGTCCACCCAAAAGATACCCTCAAGGCGCTGTCTTGGGTTGCCTGGTTCATGCCTCTGGTGTTTGTGGGTGGCACTTTAGTGTTGTTGCAGTTGGCAACCGATCCCGGTTTAGAAGGCAATTTGTACGGCAATTTCCTGGTGGCTGCCAAGCCTTTCTGGGGAGACGCTGCCCCTGTCATAGTCACATTGCTGGTTGCGGCTACCTATTTGTTGGGATCTGCGACTAGCGTTTGCAATACGCCCCGCATCCTTTTCCAACTCGCGCAGGATGGGCTGTTGTCTCCAGTGTTTGGCGCAGCGTCCCGTCGGGGTGCCCTAGAACCCGCGCTGCTGCTAAGCTTTATCTGTAGTTTAGGATTTTTAGTATGGGGCAACACGACTCGAATTATCGTGGTGTCAGGGGTGAGTTTATTTATTTCTATCATGGGGTTGCACTTGGGGCTGTGGATGCAGCGCCACGATCCAGTCGTGCGTTGGGGGCGACTATCCTTAGCATTACTGGTGGTGGATTTCTTTTCCCTGGTGGTGGGTGGTGTTAGCTGGGGATGGATGAATTTTGGCCTCGGGTTGCTGTTGCCGTTAGCAGTGATTGCGCTCGACGCTGCGATTCTGCGGATTCCTTGGGCATCTTTGCATTTACCGTGGTGGGATAGACTCCATAGCAAGCCAGTAACTGCTCCTAAAAACGAATACTTTGTGGTGCTTCAGGTCGGAATTTTGATTGCGCTGATTTGTGGTACAGCGACGATCAGTTGGCTGATCCGCTCCAGGCTGCGGGTAGAAGCCGGAACCAGCAATCCCTATCTGCTGATTATTGTGTTGATGACGCTGGCATTTGTGGGAGTGGCGATTGCTTGCTGGACAACTCTGCCCCAGGTTGCTGCGATCGAAGAACTAGCAATTTCCTCGACTGTGCAAGCTAAAGAACTAGAGACGATCCTAAACGAACTAAAAACAGCCCAGATGCAAGTTATCCAAAGCGAAAAAATGTCTAGCTTGGGACAGTTGGTTGCGGGAATTGCCCATGAAATCAATAACCCGGTCAACTTCATCCACGGTAATCTCACCCACCTGGAGGAATATACCCAAAATCTGCTGCAGATGATAGAACTCTATCAACAGCGCCATCCCAGCAACGATCCAGAGGTGCAAGCAATGGCAGAGGAAATCGATTTGGAATTCCTCACTGAAGATACCCAAAAGATAATTTCATCTATAAGGGTAGGCACCGAGCGAATTCGCGGTATTGTCGTCTCGTTGCGAAACTTTTCTCGCATGGATGAAGCAGACTTCAAAAATGTTGATATTCATGAGGGAATTGAAAGTACATTGCTGATTTTGCAACACCGGCTCAAAGATAAACCAGAGTGTCCAGGTGTGGTAACGATCAAAGACTATGGCAAATTGCCCAAGGTGGAATGTTTCCCCGGACAACTCAATCAGGTATTCATGAATATTTTGGTCAATGCCCTGGATGCCTTAGATGAGATGAATAGCAAACGCTCCTATCAGGAGCTTAAAGACGCCCCGAACCAAATTACGATTCGGACTTCTGCGATCGACAATCAATGGGTGGAGGTGGCGATCGCTGACAACGGCATCGGTATGCCAGACCGAGTGAAGCGGCGCATTTTTGACCCCTTTTTCACCACCAAACCCATGGGTAAAGGTACGGGTTTGGGAATGTCGATTAGTTATCACATCATTACTGAAAAACATGGCGGTCAAATCAAGTGTTTTTCTACACCTGGCTCAGGCACTGAGTTTGTGATTCAGATCCCTATTCGGCAACAGACAATTTCAGGATTCCCGATCGCTGCTGAATCTTAACCACTTCGGGTTCAGTGCAGCCCTCAAACAATCTGAGGCGGTACAACAATCAATCAGGGTGTCAATTACCGCCAACTGCTCGATCTCAAGCCGTAAGAATTTTAGAAGCGCGATCGCCCTTTCCAAAGATCGCACTCTCCGTATAACAATAATTATAGAAATTAAGAGAGCGATCGCCTGTACTCACGTTCGATCGACCAAATTCATCTTCAAAATAACCGATCGCTGGGAATTCTCTACAAACTGTTTGCCACATTCCTTACAGCGATAGCACTGCTTCCCCCGTCGATAACCGTTTTTGGACAACTGCTCCGATTGACAATGAAGACATTTCATTACTTTCATTACATGGCTTGACCGACCTTCCCCCACATACGACTCTAAATACGACACCAACAAGTCCTCAATCTGCTGTACCAGTTGTTGGCGATGCTGTCGATCGGGGTTGCGAAGTGCCGACAGAATGACCGCATTACTGCTGTGAACGCAAACCTCCGCTAACAAGCTACATTGCGCCTCCCCCAAGCTGGGATTTCTCTGCTGCAAAAGACTCGCCATAAAGTCGATCGCTTCCTGAGTCATACTTTCATCGATCGACTGGAAAATCTCGCGCGCTATATAAAACTGCACGAACACCACCCGCGATACAGGCTGTTCAAACATCTCTGCAACAGCAGTGACAAGGGTATGGATCATTTCACGCAGCGGTAATTGAATGATTTCCGCTGTGTTCGCCTGCGCCCACATCGCCTTAACCCGATCGGCATGACGCAGCTCCATTGCGTTAAAAATGGCAGCTTTATCAGGAAAAAACTGATACAGAGAACCGATGGCTGTCCCTGCTTTTGCTGCAATTAGATGGGTAGTCGCCTCCCAATAGCCCACCTCGTCAAACACTGCTGCTGCAGCATCCAAGATTTTTTCGACTCTTTCTTTACCGCGCTGCTGTTTCGGTTGACGGCGCAAACTGCTTGACGAATGTGAATATTCTGTCATATTCTAGAAAAGCGACAAATCTCTCACAATTTTATGTCTAAAGGAGAACACCATGCAGTCTATGCTTCCCGGTGCGCCTTGGCTGTTGGCACATAAGTCAATGCTGGCAGCGAACCAACCTCGAAAAATTTCCTTGTATGGCACCGACTATGTGGTGTGGAAAGATATTGCCGGAACCATCCATGCCTTGCCCAATGCCTGTCCGCACATGGGAGCAATGCTGTCGGAAGGATGGTGCGAAGCCGAAAGCGATCGCACAAGCGGTGTCGTCTGCCCGTTCCATGCCCTGAAGTTTGATGCTGAAGGCTGCACCGTATTACCCGGATCTAATAAAAAAACATTGCCCTTACTAAAACCGTTAGAGCTGATTATTCAAGATGACTTCATTTGGTCTTATGGGGGATACGAGCCGCAAGTCCCCATTCCCAATGTGCTCAAGGAAATCGCAGAAACTTACTACTTCATCGGGCATACCGCCGATCGCAGTATCGAGACGGATTTGCTGACCATGCTGCTAAATATGCACGACTATAATCATCAAAACGGCACTCACCGGGACTTGTTTAGGATTACCGATGTGGAATTTCATCAATTCATTGATGAAGGACATCAATCCCATGCGTTTTACGATATGCCTACTGCCCCTTACAGCTTGGTAGAAAAGCTCAGAAAGCCAGATTTATTGCTACTGCCCAGCACAATTAAAGCGCACCTAGAAAATCATTTCCCATCCCTAGTAATTTTTCATGGAGAAATGCCATTCGGCAAAGCTGCACAGTGTCATATATTCGTACCAGAAGCCGAGAATCGAACACGGACTTATATTTTGCTGTTCGGTCAAGCAAAGCATCCTATATTTAAGGTGTTGGGGGGGACGTATCTCAATTTTGGCAAAGTTGTCGTGGATCAAGATGCGGATATTTTAGGAAAAATTTATCCCGATACGCCTCAGAAAATTAAACTCAATAATGAAGTGGGGATGGACTGGGTACGACGCAATTTTGAAAGCTTTCCAAATGTGAGGGAGCCTAATCTTTCAAGGTAGATACTGAAGATGGCTTCAAGGTCATGCCACACCGATAGCTTAAGCAGTCAAATTGGGAAGTAAATTTGGATTGCCTAGAATTCTGTGAAGCAAGGTTTGAAGCCAATGTTCCGTTAGTATTCTCTTGTATTCTACCAAGTATAGAAACAAGAAAAATTAAGACTAAACACTAAAAGAGCGCTCGCACAGCATTAAAGAGCGATCGACCTACTGGTAATTTTGAAGTATTCGGTATTGCGAGCGCTTACCCTCGCAACTCCTTCAGTCAATCAAGGCTCGTTTACAAAGATCGAGTCCTTGAGTTAAGCATTGTTCTCGCCACTTGCGAGATATGGGTGCAAACATTTCTACCAACTGGTCTTTTGTCCATTCATAGCTCTGGTCTGACTTACCCCACCAGTAAGCACGATTCTCCGCCCGCAATGCCTTCAAGACTTGAATCGTTGAGTAAGTGCCAAATTCTGCGGTTAGTAAATCATAGCGACACTCTGGTAGAAGAGTTTGGCACCAAGTGCCTAATCCACCGCGAATTTTATATGACACACCTTCTGGGCTGAAAGGCTCTATTGTTTCTGCTCCAAATCGTTGAGCTAGTCTTGAACAAGATTCTGATGTTGCATATGTGTCAAGCAAAAGCTTATATGTTCCCGAGCGTCCTAAACCTGTGTGGAAATCAATATGCACTACCTCTGAAGCATTACCAATCCATTGGGGCAAATTGCTAGCTAGAATCTCTTGAGTTTTGGATGGAGCATGACCCCCAAAAAAAAGCCCCTTTGGAAAATCGTATTGCCCTACAGGAAAAGTGTTTGTCAAACTGGTCATTCCATATCTCAGTATCAGCCAGATAGCTTGAATAATATAAGGTTCAAAGCGTGATGGAGGTAAAGTTGGGTTTAAAAAAGAATTGAATTTAGGATAATCCTTTGGGCTGCCATCAAAAACTTCTTCTGACAATAAAAAATTACGATTTAAATCTATGTTATTTTCATTCCAGCGTCGTCGCCATGCAAAACCATAAGGATTCAGAGCATGAATAAGTACAACTTTAATATCAGGTGACAACGATGTGAGAAGTTGCTGCTTTTCTAATAAGGTAAGTTGGATTGCCGAACCCAAAAAGCCTTCTACTCCATGCAAGCCACTAGAAATGACTACACATCGTCGTGGGTTTGAAGAACCAGCGATCGCCACATCAATAGTTAATTCTTCACCAGTTGGACTGACCCGATCGATTGGATAGGCTCTGTGCGGATAACCCAAAGATGAAGATGCTGCTCGAAATCGCTCTCGTGCAGTAATGTAGTTGGGTGAAAATGCTTCTGAATAGCTCATAAATCTTCATTACCCACGAGTAACCTTACAATTATGCCTGAAAAGATAACTCATATGGCATAACTATTAATTATACTGTAAGCTGTCGCGCATTTAAATTGTATATTCAGGGCGGGCGGGACGCCCACCCCACAAGACTTTGATTTTTTTTAACATACAATTTAAATGCCGCAACAGCTTAGTTGCGGTCTAACACTTCGATCGCCCTTGACAAACATCGCACTCTTCGCAGAACAATAAGGCTAGAAACTCCGAGAGCGATCGCAATACCGAATTGAAGAGCGATCGACCTACTGGTAATTTTGAAGTATTGGGTTTTGCGATCGTGAATGGCGTCATGAAGTTGTGCGACGGCAAATAAGCGTGAACTGCTACATAACGCTGACCGAGTAGGCACGAATTGCCCCATCAACTGTCGCAATAGTCAGACCATTCTCTAAAGCTTGACAGATAAGCATTCTGTCAAATGGATCGCGATGTAATGGTGGCAGTTTAGCCAGTTGAGCTACGCTACTTTCATCAAGAGAAAGACTGACAATTTGATGAAGTTCGCGCTGTTTGGGTAAATATGTTTCGGGATGCTCCGGCAGAGGTAACTTACCCAACTGGTACTTGACAATTGCTTCCCAGACTGAAACAGCACTCAAATATACTTCATTATCTGGATCGCGAATTGCATCTCGAACATCTGTTGATAACTGGGCGTCACCACTGATGAACCATAAAAAGATGTGCGTATCTAGCAGAATCTTCATTTACCTTCAAATGCACTGAGGATATCTTCCGGCAAAGGAGCGTCGAAATCATCTGGAACGGTAAACTCGCCTGCACACAAACCGAATGGTCGTAATTGCTTGCTGCTAGAAATAGGTCTTAGTTCGGCGATCGGCTTATCTGCTTGCAGGATAACAAAAGTTGCACCTGCTTCCACTTGACGCAGATACTTTGAAGGATCGCGCTGAATTTCGTCAACTGTCACGTTCAACATAAAAATTCCTCAGTATAAAGCTCAATTGAGAATACTCCGCCTCACTCAATTGTAGATGATGGAGCGTAGGCTCGCAGTTAGGATAAGTCTTGAATCATAATTAGTGAATTAAAGAGCGATCGACCAAATGGTAATTTTGAAGTATTGGGTTTTGCGATCGAGCGTTGGAAACTACAACTCATCAATCGTCACTAACCCCCCCTCAGTGAACTGAATCACAAGTTCTTGCTCGTCCAGCAAAGCAGTTCCAATCAGAGGCCTTCGCCCTGTAGCAAATACACGAACTTCTCGTTCTTCCCCGTCCCAAAGGATGATTGCTTCGTGAACTGCTACTAGGACTTCACTGTTTCTGCTAAGTTTACAGGCATATCGTACAGGAACGGCAACCCCAGTAAGGTAACTGCCTCCGGTGGCAAACATAGGTAGTCAGTGAAGCCCGTATCTATGACAAACTCGATCGGGAAAGTAGAGCCGCTTGGGAGGAGAAACGTCAACGCGACGATCGCGTGCCGATCGGTCACAATACCAGAAATCAGTTGTTGACACGCTCCATTACACCACCCAACGAAGCAGCCACATTGTAACCAATACGAATGCCAAAAAGTCGAGCATACGGATGCTTTGCCATCAGACTACGTGCGGCTTTTAGCCCAGTTTTATCAACTTCGTAGTCACCTGTTTCAATATCAATGATGACCATCTTGCCAATATTCTCTTCTAATTCAATTTTTTGGCGGATGGTGCTCTCATACATATGTTTCGCACGACGCGCGACTTCTTCACGACTCAAAAGGATTGTTTGCATACATTTGCCCTTTTTTGTAACTTTTGATCCTATTATGGATATGATAGCTCACTTACTTAGCTCGATCGCATACCTTGACGCACATCATCAATAGTTATTCCCTGCTCGATCGAGAAAGGAATAATATCAATTAAGTTGTTCTCAGTACACTCAATAGATAAGCTCTCAGCGGTCGGTGTACATTGGGGTTATTATGCGACGCGACCTAACGCAGACAATACCATCTCAAACAACTCGTTTGCATTATTAGTACATCCCATAGCACCGTGACGGCGTGACTCCGCAACGTGTTCTGGATTTCTTGAACCAGCATAAATGATAAATGGAGTTTGATCCCCACTAGATCGTAGCTTATCGAGAAGCGTATAACCTGCCCGGGAATCAGGTGGTCGCCCCATGTCGGAAATAATTGCATCGAAACGTTGTTTAGAAATTTTCTTTAGCGCCTCATCTGTCGATTTTGCCAACACAAAACTAACTCCTATCGCTTCAAGTGCTTGGCGTTGATAGCTATTGTTATTGGGGTTATCGTCCACCCAAAGGACTGTCGATCTACTCGCACGTCTTAGGGCGCGAGGTGTAACAACTTCAGCGACAACATCTGCAGCAATCATCGCTTCTTTCGCAACGCTCTCACGAGTCTTATCTTCATTAGGTTTAGATGCAGCAGCAGCAGCAGCAGCAGCAGACAGAGCAGCAACAACTTCGGCTTGTTTTCTCTTTAAGGAGGCCTCAAATCCAGCCCCTTTAAGCGATAGCTCCCCCAAGCTTGAGAAGAACTCACGCAAGTCCTGACCAAACCGGATCAGGATGAACAAAATTACTCCCGGCCAGATGAGGACGCTGAGCAATTTTGTAATAGCGTCGAATAGCTTAACGATATCGTCAACACTCACTGTTCACCTAACCAAAATGTGAAGTACCAAGCACGAACAAATAACCTTGCAATACGCCTCCACCAAAGACTGAGCCACATAACTATTAATTATATCGCAGTTGCGGTCTAACACTCCGATCGCCCTCATTTACCGCCTGCCCATTTTATTTCTCAAACCCAACTCCAAATTGCTTGAGAGCCAAAGTTTCCCTGATTTGTCTATCAATAAAAATAGAAAACCCCCAAACTCTATCTTTCTAAGATTTTGGGGGTTTTCTTCCTACATTTCGTTCAAATTACAACTTGCTCGGCTCGATCGCCGGAGCACGAAGAGACACAGTTTTATCCGCAGCAGCCTTAGCCACAAGCGACGGCACAGAATCGCGCAACTTAGCAGTCAACTGTACAGTAGTCGCATCATAAACCTGAGTCAGAATTTTCGGATACAAACCAATGCCAATAATCGGCACCAACAGCGAAGCAATGATAAACACTTCTCGCGGTTCCGCATCCACCAACTCTTCGTGCTCCGACAATTCCTTATTTTCAGGCCCGTAGAAGATTTCGCGCAGCATCGACAGCAGATAAATCGGAGTCAAAATCACCCCGACAGCAGCTAGAAATACCACGCAAACCTTAAACACAGGATTGTAAGCATCGCTGGTTGCAAAACCTACAAACACCATTAATTCTGCTACAAAACCGCTCATTCCCGGCAAAGCCAAAGAAGCCATAGAACAAGCAGTCCACATCGCGAAAACCTTGCGCATTTTCTTCCCTACACCGCCCATTTCGTCGAGCATGAGCGTGTGAGTGCGATCGTAAGTGCAACCCACCATAAAGAACAAACTCGCCCCGATTAAACCGTGGGAAACCATTTGCAGCATTGCACCGCTAGTTCCCAAATCAGTAAACGAAGCTATCCCAATCAGCACAAACCCCATGTGCGAAATGGAAGAATAAGCAATTTTCCGCTTCAAATTGCGCTGAGCAAAAGAAGTTAAGGCGGCGTAAACAATATTTACCACACCCAAAATTACCAAGATGGGTGCGAAGGTAGCGTGAGCATCCGGGAGCATTCCCGCATTCATCCGCAGCAAAGCGTAGCCGCCCATTTTTAGCAGAATTCCTGCTAGCAACATATGGGCGGGTGCGGTTGCTTCCCCGTGAGCGTCAGGGAGCCAAGTGTGCAAGGGAAAAATTGGCAGTTTGACGCCGTAAGCTATTAAGAAACCTGCGTACAGCAGCAATTCTACATTGGGGGCGTAATCTTTAGCTGCGATCGCCCGCATATCAAAAGTCACCGTATCGCCGTAAAACGCCATCGTCAGCGCGCCAACCAAAATAAACAGCGAACCCCCTGCCGTGTACAGGATAAACTTAGTTGCTGCGTAAAGGCGCTTTTTGCCGCCCCAGATTGACAAAATCAGGTAAACCGGGACTAATTCCAGTTCCCAAACCAGGAAAAACAGCAGCATATCCTGCACGGCAAAAACTGCTATTTGGCCGCCGTACATTGCCAGCATCAAAAAGTAAAATAGCTTCGGTTTAAAAGTGACCGGCCAAGCTGCTAAAGTAGCTAAAGTCGTAATAAAACCTGTGAGCAAAATCAGCGGCATCGATAAACCGTCAGCACCCACAGACCAATTTAAATCGAGTTGCGGCACCCAAGAGTAACTTTCTACCAGTTGCAGTCCCGGATTGTTAAAGTCGTACTCAGTGTAAAAAGCGTAAACAAGCAGAGCAAAATCAATCAAACCGACAATCAAAGCATACCACCGCACCGTCTTGCCATCCTTATCGGGAATGAAAGGAATCAGCAAGGACGCAGCAATGGGAAACAGGATTGTTGTTGTCAACCAGGGAAAGTTAGCTGTATCCATTGCGTTTTAAAATGAGCCATCAGTTATTAGGTTTAAACACATTTTGGCAATTTTGGCCTAAATTTTATACTTTCTTTAGACGGAACTATTTTTTTGGCTCTTATTTGGACAAATTATGCGATCGCCACAGTTAAGTTTAATGAAAAATTTATTCCTATAGCAATCCTAAATCATTTGTGAATTTCTTACTCCCACCCCAAGGCATCGGGGAGGCTTGGGGTGGGGTAAAAAATTTATGACTCCTGCAAGGATTGTTATATTTGCTAATTGTCAATTGTGATTTATTAACCTAATATCATTTCTAAAAATATCTCCTAGTGGGGATACGGCAATGCCCAAAGCCTGTGAGCTTAAGCCTAAAACCCTTGATAAATATTGCTTTTACCTGAGTCTAGATCCCCCTAAATCCCCCTTAAGAAGGGGGACTTTGAGTAGATTCCTATCCCCCCCCTTAAGATGGGGGGCGCCCGGGGTATCGAACCCTAATCGTCAGACAGCAGACCCGTACTAGGTTTGACATGGTTGTTGACACCATTTGGACAAGGTCGTGTCCCTACCGATTTAACTGACTCCCGAAACGATCGCAAAACCCAGAACTGCGACAAACACAATCAGGGCATAAAATTGAGCGCGACCGCTCTCAAAGTATTTCAAACCTTCGCCCGTAACCAGGGCGATCAGCCCTGTTAAGTTGACTGCACCATCGACGACCCGCAAATCCACTTCCATGACTTGCCGCGCTAAACGGCGGCTGCCTTTGACAAAGAGAAATTCGTTGATATCGTCGAGATACCACTTGTTGAGGGAGAACTCGTAAAGCGGTTTGATTTTTTGGGCGATCGCCCCAGCATCAATTTTACGGCTCAAATACATCAGAGAAGCCAAAGTAATGCCCAGCAAAGCAATACCTACAGAGCTTCCGCCCATAATCAAAAATTCCGTCAAATTGAACTCAGCAGCGTGTTCCAAAACTTCTTCGAGAGACTCGCCAGGAGCGCGAACAAACTGCTCGAAATAATTGGCAAACGGCGTACCGAGAAAACCGATAAACACAGAAGGTACTGCCAGCAACACTAGCGGCAGAGCCATTGTCAGAGGAGATTCGTGAGGGAAATGGTCGTGTTCGTCGTGACTTTCGCCAGTTGATGCCAATTCCTTAACGTTCATCGCTCCAGGGCCAAAAACAACACCGGGTTGCAGGAGTTGCTGCTTGATGGCGCTGTTATTGCCCCGGAATTCGCCCTCAAAGGTGCTGAAATACATCCGGAACATATAAAACGCGGTCATCCCGGCCGTCAGCCAGCTAACAGCCCACAGAGCGGGATTTGCTGCGAAGGCGCTGGCGAGAATTTCGTCTTTTGACCAGAAACCTGCAAACGGCGGAATTCCGCAGATTGCCAAATTGCCGATTAAAAAGCAAGAAGCGGTAATCGGCATATATTTCCGCAAGCCGCCCATGACTCGCATATCTTGAGCGAGAGCCGGGTTGTGGCCGACGACATCTTCCATACCGTGAATGACTGAACCCGAACACAGGAACAGCATTGCTTTGAAGTAAGCGTGTGTCATCAAGTGGAAAAGTCCGGCACTGTAAGCGCCGACGCCCATTGCCATCACCATGTAGCCGAGTTGGGAGATGGTGGAGTAGGCTAAGCCTTTTTTGATGTCATTTTGGGTAATGGCGATCGAAGCACCCATAAATGCCGTAAAACAGCCGGTGCAGGCGATCAAATTCATGACTGCCGGCAGCCCTTCAAACACCGGGTACATCCGAGCGATCAGGAATACGCCGGCGGCTACCATTGTCGCGGCGTGGATTAAGGCCGAAATCGGTGTCGGACCTTCCATTGCGTCTGGGAGCCAGACGTGGAGGGGGAATTGAGCTGATTTGGCTGCTGGTCCCAAAAATATGAGAACGCCGAAGATTGTCGCCAGAGTCGCCGAAAGAGCACCGGATTCGACTAATGAGTGCAGGCGTTCGCCCATCACCTCAAATTCAAAGCTGCCGGTGGCCCAGTAAATGCCGAGGATGCCCAGCAGCAGGCCGAAGTCGCCGACGCGGTTGGTGACAAAAGCTTTTTGGCAAGCGTCAGCAGCGGGTTTGCGATCGTACCAAAATCCGACTAGCAGGTACGAACACATACCTACGAGTTCCCAAAAAATGTAAATCTGAACGATGTTCGGGCTGATGACCAGACCCAACATCGACGCGCTGAAGATGCTCAGGTAGGCGTAAAAGCGCACGTACCCGTCATCGTGAGCCATGTAGCCGTCGGTGTAAATCATCACCAAAAAGGCGACCGTGGTTACGATCGCCAGCATTACCGCCGTCAGGGGGTCGATGATATAGCCCATATTCAGCGAGAAGTCGCCAGCAGAAGCCCACTGAATAGTGCGGGTGTAGGGTGCGTGGCCCTGTAGTTGACTCCACAGCAATGCGAAGGAGAGTACCATTGACCCTCCGAGCGCGGAGACGATTAATATCGCATTCGCTTGTCGGAGTTTGTTGGTTGCCTGGTTAAAGGTGATTAAGCCTAGACCTACTAGCATTGCGCCTGCCAGTGGCAGGACTGGAATCAGCCAAGCGTATTGATAAAGCAGTTCCATGACTGATAGGTAGTTTAAAGTTTCTACTAGATATTGCCAAAACTGTAAACAATTGTGACACACGCCTGCCCGACTGGGCATCAATGCTTGATTTATTTTTGGGATTATAGCCTACAATCGTAGGCATGGAACGCACCAATATAATTCGGGTAAGGCTCTCCGATATGGAACTTCATGCCCTCAAGAAGTATGCAGAGTCTCGAAATATCTCAATGTCCGAAGCTGTTCGAGATTGGGTCAAAACTTTGATTCCACCAAAGGAGAATTAAGAATTATTGCATCGTTATTCGACAAAGATAATGACGATACCGAGGAAGAATAGGCATTCTGCGACATCTGCCATCTTATTGCCAAAAGATGGCACAGAATCACAATGGGGAATGGAAACGAGTTGAGCCAACCGAAGGTCGAATTCTGGAAAGCTGGTTTGCGTGTTCAAGGGGCCGCAAACCAGCTTTCCAGATGATTGGTACGATCGCCAAGATTAGGAGTTTTGTCTGTAAACTACCCCACGGCTAGAAGCCGGGGGCTTTCTGTAGCCCTGATATGGTCTGCAAGATTGCAAGACAATACCGAACCTCTGGGGTTGTTTACGGAACCCCCAACGAGTTCAATTACCTTTGAACCATTTTCATGTTTCATCGCAATGATTGTCACAATGCCCACACTTAAACGCTTTGCCACTCCGATAAGACTTGCCTTTGGCCGGATGAATGTGCAAGCACTTGTGGCAAGTTTGAGAAGTGTATGCCGGATTGACGGCAACCAATTCAACCCCTAACTTGACGCTCTTATAGGTTAAGAACAATCGCAGTTGGAAAAATGCCCAACTGTTAGAGCGCCTGCGTTCAGTCTTGTTTCTCGGTTGCTGATTGGTGGGTTCTCTGATACCTGTCAAATCTTCAATCGCAATGATGGCATTGTGTTGAAGTGCCGACAGCACAATCAATTTGCTGATGTTATGGTTCAGCCAAGTCTGATAACGCCGCTCTGTGCCCGACAGCCGTTGCAAAATCTGTCTCGCTCGTCTGCGAGTAGATCTTGTGCCTTTCGAGGCTTTTTGTTGGAGCGATGCTCTGACTCTGACAAATTTGTCTCTGATATCCGTTATCTGCTGTCCATCCCACTTATCCCCAATGGAGGTAACTGCAATATCTCTGCGACCCATATCTACGCCAATCACTCGTTTGGATGGCATGGGATCTGGGGCTTCAGACTTAATCTGGATGTTGACGTAGTAGCTTCCATCTTGGCGCTTACACAGGGTCGCACTGCTAGGAGAAGTTCCCTTAAGCAGTCCAAGCTGATAGTTGCCAATAGCGAGTTTGAATCGCTCCCGTCCACCTACCAACGTCAGGCTAACTGTCCAATCCTTCTCTCTAAATGCAAAGATCCGAGCATCATAGTCAACGCTAGTTGGTTTGAATGCTCGGACAGGCTTGCCGTTTTGTTTGGCGGTTTTACGGTTGCTACAGACACGGGCAATTGCCCGAATCGCCAAGTTAGCAGACAGCTCAAATTGCTCCCTCACCTGCTCATAAACCAAGCCTTGAATGCGAGGTTTATTTGTCAGTTTAGGATCGACAGTTTGATTGATATAGGTGCAAGCATCAGAAAACGCCTGAAGCGTTTCGTCCAATTTAGGGGCAACTTCAGGAGAGACTTCAATCTTGCAAGCTACTGTCAATACTTGTTTCATGCCGCCAATTGTATCACATATGACAAAGATAGTTCAAGGCGGTTAAAACCGCAGCAGGGTTCCTCCCCATGTCAGAAGCCAGGGGCTTCCCGCCCGTTCTTCGGTGACAATTGCTTACTGTGAGCGTCAGCCTTTATCTCCCGAAGAGATTGAAGCGATGACCCGCGAAACCATCAGCAAGGTTTCAGTTGATTCCTTTGGCCCAAACGAGGAAGCTTACCAAAGGTTCCTCGCGAGCGAACAATCAAAGGAGTATCTTCAAACTGAGATCGGGCACCATTCTCAATCAGCCTTTCAAGGGCGGGAGCGCCATAGCCCACCCCACAATCAAATTCACTCTTTGTGGAACAGGCCCGAAAGGCCTGTTAAGCGAGAATGATGCAAGATGTGAGTTCAAACTGATATCTTGCACTAATTTGACATACTCCCCGACCTTTCATGTGCGGGGATTTTTAACACTTCATCGACCAATACTACCGAAGTAGTTTTACGAGCGTCTCCATGTTCATTTTAAGTCGTGGCAATGCCCTATCCCGACTATATGTATCGTTTTGTTTGAAAAACATTAACAATACTTTTTATTTTGCTTCCAGGTTGGATGTTAACCATTGCCCTTCAGTCTTTCCCTATTACTGGATCAGTCCCGGTTTCAACTCAAAATGAGTATATATCGCTGCAATCTTAGGTGGGTATTTCAACCAATTAAATTCTAACATAAAGCCGGCCACGCTCAGAAGGGGCCCCGGACCCAAAATTTTGGGTCAGTAAGTAAGCCCACTTAAAAAAACAGAAGACCCAGATCTCCGACTTCTTTAAGAAGTCGGGGATCTAACAGCTATGCCAGTTAAAGATGTTACCTGTTGGCTACTTCCTGGCGTTGCAGCCGTTGAGATGGGGAAGCTACGTGAGCCGCGAGCATCCAGGAATCCAGAGTCCGCTGCAGTTCCTCGCGTCCTTGATAATGTTCAAATCTAAATCGAACTTTATCGCCCTCAAACAAAATCAGCGTGGGCAAACTTGTCAGCCGGTAAGTGTGGGCCAACTTGAAACATTGATCGGCATTCACCCCTACAAGCTTGACTTTTCCTGCCCACTGGGACTCAAAAGTCTTAAGCGTGGGGTCGATCGCGCGGCACAAACCGCACCAAGGCGCCGAAAAGTGAACTAAAACGGGGGTAGAGGCTTGAAACACCTCTTGTGCAAAAGTGCGTTCGCTAACCGACAACACCATGATCCCTCAAAATTTAATAATTTTTTACTATCCTAGGGATCATGCTACCAGTATGTGTTCCTAGTGACACGCATCAAAAAAGGATGAATTTTCCACAGCAGGCCCGTAAAAATGACTACACCTACGTAGGAAGGACGCAGAAACTCAAGCAAATCAAGGGTTTGACGCTTTTGTAGGATTGCCAAAAATGGAATTATTGAGGTTCGAGATTTGATGGTTTCAAAGGATTCTCCAAAACGAGCCTGAAGTCTCCTGTCGCCGTGCCACACTCCGAACAGGTGGTGAAGTACCAAACCGAGGGAAGTGACGAGGGTAAAGCTAGTGCCAATCCACAGGGTGTGGGCCACGCACCAAATCACTTGTCCAACCATTTGCGGGTGACGGGTGATGCGAATGATGCCGGCTTCGTAGAGGTGAACTTGGGGCTTTTGGACGGCGGCAATTTCTAGGAGGTTGAAAGTTGCTGGGTACAGAAACAGAAAAGAAATTGCCGAAAGTATCCAAACAGCAGGTTTAACTCCGGGTAATCCCTGTACTTGCCAAAGCTGCAAACCGTCGTAGCGGTGGTTGAAAAAGTAGACAATCAGAATGACGGCTAGCGGCAAACTGACAAGGGCAAACAAAACCCGGTAAAGTCTCGGCCCGATCAGCTTTTCACCGGAGGGCCGGAGGGCTGCTAAACCGCTGTGGGCGATCGCAAAAACCAGTAACAGGCCCAGAATAACTAAGTGGGAGTCGAGCGCCAAGTCGATCGTCATTGCAAATATTAAGAAAAGTTATTGATTCTCGGCCAATTTGTGTCACAAAGTATCTATGGGAGCAATCAGCGGTTATCAGTCATCTGTCATCTGTCATCTGTCATTAGTGACCGGATCACAACTAAAGACGGAGGACCGAGGACGAGTACAACTGCCTGTAAGGTTGCGTCTGTTGCAGTCAAATGACTGGCCTCGAAGTCAACTCCGACTTTTGCACAGCCGATCGAACCAGCTTGTCGATTGACCCCAGAGATTGACAGAAGACCCGCCCCTACACCAACTGACAATTTAGATATATGTCTGACCTTCCTTTCACTTTAGACCAGTTACGCATTCTCAAGGCGATCGCCTCTGAAGGAAGCTTCAAACGCGCCGCAGACAGCCTCTATGTATCCCAGCCTGCTGTTAGCTTGCAGGTGCAAAACTTAGAGAGACAATTGGACGTGCCACTGTTTGACCGGGGGGGGCGGCGGGCTCAACTGACCGAAGCCGGACACCTGCTGCTGAGTTACGGCGAGAAAATTTTATCGCTTTGCCAGGAAACTTGTCGAGCTCTGGAAGACTTGCAAAATCTGCAAGGCGGTACTTTGATCGTGGGCGCTTCTCAAACAACGGGGACGTATTTGCTGCCCCGGATGATCGGGATGTTTCGCCAAAAGTACCCGGATGTAGCGGTACAGCTTCACGTTCACTCGACCCGCCGCACGGCGTGGAGTGTGGCCAACGGGCAAATCGATTTGGCAATTGTTGGCGGAGAAATTCCTACCGAACTTGTAGAAGCTTTAGAAATTGTTCCTTACGCTGAGGACGAACTGGCTCTGATTCTCCCTCCATCTCACCCGATGGTACAACAAGAAACTATCCAAAAAGAAGACCTTTACAAATTGCAGTTTATTTCCCTCGATTCCCAGTCTACTATCCGCAAAGTAATCGATCAGGTACTGACTCGCTGCGGCATTGACACGCGCCGCTTGAAAATTGAGATGGAGCTAAACTCGATCGAAGCAATTAAAAATGCGGTTCAGTCGGGGCTGGGAGCTGCTTTTGTCTCGGTTTCGGCGATCGAAAAAGAGTTGCTCATGGGCGTCTTGCACAAATCTCAAATGGACGAAGTTTTGGTAACTCGGATTTTGTCGCTGATTTACAACCCCAACCGCTACCGTTCTAAAGCAGCAGAGGCTTTCAGCAATGAAATTTTGCCTTCCTTTGCTACTTATTCCACCATCCACGAGAAGAAAGAACCCCCAGCGATCGATTTGGGATTCATAGAAATAGCAACTCCCAACTCGGCGGGAGCTTAATCTATTAGGTCGCCGGTTGTTAGCAGTTTGCGGTTAGTTGAGAGATTAAAATCTGGTTTGATAACCCCTGGGAAAAATTGCCAATTCCCAATTACCAATTCCCAATTACCAATTCCCAATTACCAACAACCAATTACCAAACCAAAATGGAAGTTTACTGCACCCGCCCGGGCTGCCCGCGCCCTCAAAACTATTTTCCCGACCTCGATGACAGTTCGCTGCTAAAAACGGTGCAGCAAAAGTTTTGCACGACTTGCGGGATGCCCCTGATTTTGAGCGGCCGCTATTTGCCCGTGAGGTTGTTGGGTCAAGGCGGTTTTGGGGCGGCGTTTTTGGCCAGAGACCGCTATACTCCGGCGATGCGGCAGTGCGTTGCTAAACTTTTGCAGCCGTCGGTAAGTCTGACTCCGGCACAGCTAAAAATCGCTCAAACTCTTTTTGAACGGGAAGCGGCGGTGCTGGAAGAGCTGGGAAACGAACATTCGCAAATTCCGAGTTTGCTGGCGTTTTTTGAGCTGACTGTTTCGAGTTTGCAGCCGGGGAAAAACGATCAGTTTTTCTATTTGGTTCAAGAATTTATTGACGGTGAAAATTTGGAGGATGAACTAGCTGTTAAAGGCAAGTTTTCGGAGGCCCAGACGGTGGAGGTGCTGCGGGAAATTTTGAAGATTCTCGATTTTGTGCACTCTCGCGGTTCGATTCACCGGGATATTAAACCTGCTAATATTATGCGGGCTAAAAATGGTCGGCTTTATTTATTAGATTTTGGGGCTGTTAAACAAGTAACACAAAGTGTTGGGAGTGCAAAAGCTTCGACTGGTATTTATTCTTTGGGTTACGCTCCCCCAGAACAGATGAGCGGGCAAGAAGTGTATCCGGCAACGGATTTGTATGCTTTGGGTGTGACTTGCATTACTTTGCTGAGCGGTTTGCAGCCGACGGAGTTGTTTGATAGTTACAGAAATGAGTGGAATTGGCATTCGCGGGTGCAGGTAAGTTCGCGTTTGGCTCACGTTCTCGATCGAATGTTATTATCAGCTCCCAGCCAGCGTTTTCAATCTGCGAGTGAGGTGGAAGCGGCTCTGATGTCTCGGCCTCAACAACATTCTCAACCACCTACAGTCGTGGTGGCGCCGCCTCCGATACCTATTCAACCGACTCCTGGGCCTCCTGTACGGGTTCCTGCAACACCTCCTGGAGGGCTGCAACCTTCGCAGAGAGCGACTTTTTCGATTTGGGAGGTTTTGTCCGGCGCGGCGTTTACGGGTTTTGAGGGGGGGCTGCTGGCGATCGCCCTTACGAGTTTGCCGCTGTCTCCGGGCGTTGGTATCGGATTGTTGGGGATGATTGTGGCGGGCCTGATTTACGGCCAGTACCGCAGGGCGATCGAACAAACTGAGATGTTGATTATTGGCGCTGGTACTCTGGCTATGCTGTGGTTTTTCCCGGCTTTACAGACGGCGGCAGTTGCGATTTACCCAAATTCTCCCATCACTGGCGTGTTGTTTGTGGGATGGTTGGGTGCTTTGGGGGCGATCGCTGGAACAGCTATTTTTCGGTTGGTTTATAAGTTACTTTCTAATATCTTTTAACCGGATACTTAATGACTAATAAGCACATTTCTGGACTCACAACTGCTATGATTTAGGGTGCGCCGGGTCGCGCACCTTACCGCTATTATTTAAGTTTTGGACCAATGACTAATGACCAATGACTAATGACCAATGACTAATGACTAATGACTAATGACCAATGACCAATGACCAATGACTAATGACCAATGACCAATGACTAATCGCTTTCTTCAGTCTTGCTGTGTAGTAAACTGACGGGCGCCGATTAAAGAAAAGGCGATCGCAGCCACTAACAAAACAGGTATGCTGTACCAAGGAAACTTTGCCACATCGTAAGCAGCAGCTCTCAATCCAATGCTGGCATAAGTCAGCGGCAACAGATAAACTATTCCTTTCAGGGCTACGGGTAGCGAGGCTGGGTCGAAAAATGTCGCTCCTAAAAATGACATGGGAGTTATCAGAAAATTGTTGTACAATCCCACAGATTCCAGAGATTTTACGGTTAACCCAACTATCACTCCCAGGCCCGCAAATACAGCGGAGTTGAGAATTATCACTAACAAAAATAGTGGATTCAGAAAGACGAGCTTTTGAGTAAACAAAACTGCTACTAAAATCACGGAAACTGAAGTCAGCATTCCCCGCAATATTCCTGCTAGCATTTTGCCCGCGTGCAAAGCGAGGGGGTGTACTGGCAACAACAGCAATTCCTCAAATGTTTTAGTAAAAAGGCGTTCGCCGCAAATCGAAAATACTGTGCCGGTAAAACTTACTGTCATCGATGAGAGTGCTACCATTCCCGGCAGCATAAATTCTAGATAATTGCCGCCAATTGCAGGTTTAGGCAAGGAACTTCCCAACCCAAAACCAAAAGCTAGAATGTAAATGACTGGGGATACTAAACCAGCGGCGGCAACTGGCAGGATTCGGACTCGCAAATCTAACCATTCTCCCCAAAACACGGTGATTGTGTCTGTTAATATAGTTGTCAGCGATGTTTTTTTCATGATTAGATACTACGGTCTCCCTATAGCAGTAAAGCTATTGATGTATTAAATCTTGTACGTTAGTTAATAACGGTAAGGTGTGCAGCGCGCACGCTACGGATAACCCTAAGGTCCGCGGCCCGGCGCACCCTACAGATAATTGATTTATTAAATTGTGTACGTTACTTAAAATTGTAAAGTTAAAATGCCAAATAATCAAGGCTGCTGCACTGTTCTATTTTTGTTTCAGTTAAAGGCAATTTGCCGGATTCTACTTTTTCCTGTTCTCGGTTCAACCAAATTGCTTTTAATCCAGCGGCTTTAGCACCGCAATAATCTGCTTTGAAGCTGTCGCCGATATGCCACACATTCTCGGCAATGCAGTTGTGCTTTTGCAAAGCAGCGGTAAAAATTTGAGAGTCGGGTTTTGCTGCACCAACTTCGGTAGAAATTGTCACTGATGTGAAATATTCGGCTAAATTGAGTGCTTTTAATACTGCATAAATTCTGGAATCGAAATTCGATACTACTGCTAATTCAATTCCTTGTTGCTGCCACTTATTTAATGCTGGGAATACGTCGGGATAGACGAACCAAGGTTCGGCGGTGGCAAAATGAGCGTAGAGTTCGACAAAGAATTTGGGAAAGTCTGAAAATTGGTTGAAAACGCCTGCTATTTGAAAAGCTTTCGCGGCAACTGCTTGCCACCATTCAAATTCTAGTTGGGGAATTTTTGCTAATTCTCTTCCGGGAAATGCCATCGGATTTGAGTCAGCAAAACTTTGGGAAAAAGCTGTATTTAAGTCTTCGTTAGAAACTGTTATTCCCCAACTGCGGGCGAATTTTCCGTAGACTTCGCCGACGCTGCCGCAAACGTCAAATAGTGTACCGGCGGCGTCTAAAAAAATTACTTCGGTCATTTGTTATTTGCTATTTGCTATTTGTTATGGGTTTGTAGTAAGGACTTTAGTCCTGATTGCCTAGGATTTTAGGTTGGAGGACTTCAGCCCTCACTACTCACATCTTGCACCATTCTCAAGAACAGGCAAGATGCCTGTGAAGCGAAGAGTGAATTTTCTCGCTTCACAGGCCGGAAAGCCTGTTCCTAAAAAGCTTATTGAGAATGGCGCAACATCTCAGCACTACAAACTTTTTCAGTTGTGAGTTGTTTGCGGATTCACCACGCCAGAATGATTGGCAATGTTGGCCGCAGGTTCAAATCTGCCTCCTAAATATTTGGCTAGGAATTCTTCGGCGATCGCATAAAAGTGCAGCCGATTTTCCGGGCGCCCAAATCCGTGTCCTTCGTCTGTATAAAGCACGTATTCTACAGGTTTGCCGGCTTGGTTCATGGCATTGACAATTTGATCGCTTTCTGATTCTTTGACTCGCGGGTCGTTGGCACCTTGGCCGATTAGTAAAGGTTTCTGGATGCGATCGACAAAAAATAAAGGCGAGATCGATTTGAGAAACTCTGGTTCTGTTTCCAAATTGCCGATGCGGTGAAACAGACTTGCTTTTCTCGATTCCCAGTAAGGGGGAATAGTTTGCAGCAGTGTAATCAAATTGCTTGGCCCGACAATATCGACGGCGCAGGCAAAAACATCGGGACTAAAAGTCAATCCCACTAAGGCAGCATAACCACCGTAAGAACCGCCCATAATCGCAATTTTATCTGGTTGGGAAATTCCAGTTTCTACAAGCCAATTAACCCCATCTAGCAAGTCGTCGTGCATCTTACCCGCCCATTCGCGATTGCCGGCATTGAAAAAGGCTTTGCCGTAGCCGATGGAACCGCGAAAATTGATTTGCAAAACGGCGTAACCTCGGTTTGCCAGCCATTGGACTTCTGAATCGTAACGCCAGGTATCGCGTGCCCAGGGGCCGCCGTGAACAAGCAAGACTGTCGGTACGGGTGTTGAGACACCAACCGGTTTTGTCAGGTAGCCGTGAATGGTTAAACCATCTCTTGCGGTGTAAGAAATGGGTTCCATTGATGATAGCGGTAGCCCTTCGAGTTTGGGTTGGTTGCTGAACAGGAAGGTGAAGGTTTTGGAGGCGCGATCGAACGCATAGTAGTAAACTGGGCCGTCGTCTGTCATGTAAGCGACTAGCCAAGTGGTATCGGCGAGGTTGCGGCTGGTGATGGAGAATTCGCCGGGGCGAAATTTGCCGAGATCCTCAAAATCCTCTGCTATGCTTTGGTCTAAAATCTGCCACTCTTGCTTGTCCTTGTAAAAGGAAACCGCCTGAATCTCTCGCTTGGTGGGGTGTACGACAATGTTGCCGACATCGTATTCTGGGTCAGAGGCGAGATCGGTTTCTTGTTTGGTTTCTAAGTCTAGTGCGATCAAACGTTTGGCGTTAGCATCGTGATTACCGATGATGTAAAGAATTTTGCCGTTTTCTGAGAACATGACGGCATCGCCTTGGTCATCGGGCCCCCAGCTTCGCAGGCTTTCCCAAGACTTGTCCGCAGTTTCCCGAAACAGCACTTCTGAGCCGCCGTCGGCAGTTTTGGCTGTGGCCGCCCGCACTTGAAATTGGGCGTCAGCAGTCCAATCGACGATGTTACCTGGGTTGTCGGTGTCAAATTCAACGGCACCATTTTTGAGGTTGATGCGGTAAAGGTCGTGTTTGCTGCGATCGCGGATGTTCATTCCCACTAATATGTCATTGGGGAAGTTGCGGTCAAAGGCGATCGGTTCAGCTTGAACGCCTTGAAATGGTGTCAAGTCGCGAACCTGATTTGAGTGGATATTGACTGAGAATAAATGCCAGTTTTCATCACCGTCGGCATCTTGGAGGTAAATTAACTCTTCGCCGCTGTAAGTCCAGAAAAATATCCAGATGCCTTGTTTTTTATCTGCTGTCAGTTGGCGATCGTCTGCTTGACCGACGGTACGCAATTGCACTTGCAAAACGTTGTTTTCATCGGGTGCAATGTAGGCGAGATACTTGCCGTCGGGTGAAAGTCTGGGGCTAGTTTTTTCGGAATTTCCGAACAGTATTTCCCGCTCGATTAACGGTGGCAGTTCGGTTTTTGACTGTTGAAATGTTAAATTTTGCATTTTTTTTGTGCCTAAGATTGCCTAGCTGACGGGCGGGCAGGATGCCCACCCCACAAAAAAACTGAATCTTGGTGAAACAGGCATCTTGCCTGTTGCTGAACAATAAAACTAATTATTTGTGGAACAGGCATCTTGCCTGTTGCTGAGGGGCGGGCAGGATGCCCACCCCACAAAAAAACTGAATCTTGGTGGAACAGGCATCTTGCCTGTTGCCGATCTATTTGAAGAAGCATCGATTAACTTTTTAGCAACTCTTGAATCGGCTTGCTAATCCAATTAAAACCAACTTTTAGTTTATGGTCAAATGTTGGCATCCGATAGAGATAGGCTAGGCGACGAGCAATGTGTGCTAGTTGTCCGTCGAGTTGAATTCCTACACCGGCTAGGGTGGCGTTGTCAATGCCTAATGTCATCATTTCTCCTAGCGGCTGATACCGGAAAGGAAGTAATGGGCGGCCGGTGAGGGATGCCCAAATGTTCCAGGCGGTGTAGTCAGCTTGCTGGAAGGCTGTTTGCGCTGTTGCGGGGACTTTTTGACCAGTTGCATCGTGACATTCAGCTAAGTCTCCCAAGGCAAATATGTCTGGATAATCGATAATTTGCATTGTCGGATTGACTGTTAATTGACCGCGGCGGTTTTGTTTGAGGGGTAGCGATCGCACTGCTTGACTAACTTGAGTTCCTACTGTCCACAATACTATGTCTACGGGGAGAACATCTAATTGTCCTTTGTAAAGTAAGGATATTGTGTCCGCTTCGATCGCCTCTACTGCTGTTTCTAAGTCGATCCACACTTTCCGTTTTTCTAAAGCTTTGCTGGCGGCTTCGCGGTTGAACTCGGGTGATGTCCGCAGAATCATGTCGCCTTGTTCGACTAACCGCACGCGACCTTTGTCTCCGAGTCGATCGGCTAATTTACAAGCTAATTCTACTCCCGAATAACCTGCGCCGACGATCGCAACCCGGATTTTATCGGTGTTGCTGGCTTCTAAAAACCGCAGTCTTTCTTCTAAGCGGTAGGCGTCGTCGAGGGTACGAAATGAGTAAGCGTATTCAACGGCACCTTTGACCATATCTAGGGGGGTTTCGCCGCCTAATGCTAAAACAAGGCGATCGCACGGAATTTCTGGCCCGTCGTGTAACTGCACTCGCTTTTCCTCCAAATCGATGCCGGAGACAGTACCTTGACAAAAGCGCACACCTGTGTTTTGCAAGAGTTCGGCAAACGGAGGGGCAATTTCCCAGGTTTGGAGTTCGCCTGTGAGGAGTTCGTACAGCAGGGGAACGAACAAAAATCGATCGCGGCGGTCAACTAGGACAATTTCGGGTTTTTCGGTTTTGGAGAAGGGTAACTGACTCAAGCGCAGGGCTGTGTAGAGTCCGCCGAAGCCTCCGCCGAGAATGCAAATCCGGGGTTGTTGTTGAGTCATGGTGTTTTGTTTGAGGGGCTCACGGTAGCAAGGCAAGTTATCTTATTGTAACGAGAGTGGGGGAGTGAGGGAGTGGGGGAGTGGGGCAGTGTCCGAGCCCGAGATGGGGAGATGGGGGGAGTGGGAAAGTAGGAAAGTGGCAAAGTGGGAAAATCTTCCCTCGAACCCTCGAACCTCAACATCCATCCGTTAAATCCGTTAAATCCGTTAAATCCGTTACCGAACTGTTTTCTACCTCTCTAGGCTTAATTAGCTCTACCTATTAGCCACCATCAAATTTTCAGAATGTACGCAGAACTAATTTTGTACTATATTAGTTTATAACGGATTATTTCGCAAATTAAATTCACTTTTAATACGGTCATCTACTCTAACACTTGCTTCCGCACTCACAAGTGAAAAAATCATGCAAATTTCCTCGAATTCTTCTAAATTTAAGAACGGCGAGCGCAATAACGAAGACAGCTCATCTTTGTTAAGCAGCGAAGAAAAATATAAAAATTTAGTAGCTAATATTCCCGGTGCTGTCTACCGCTGTACCTGCGACTGTACAAGCCCCGACGGTCCATTAACAAGGACAATGGCGTTTTTGAGCGAGGCTGTTCAAGAAATATCAGGCTATCCATCCTCTGATTTTATCAACGATTGCGTCCGTTCTTTTGCCAGCATTATCCATCCTCAAGACCGCACAAATGTGGATGCTGCTGTCAAAAAAAGTGTAGCAACTGGAACTCCGTACATCCTTGAATACCGCATTGTCCGGGCTGACGGCGAAATTAGGTGGGTTTACGAAAAAGGTCGAGCTGTTGGCTGTGAGGCCGAGGAGAGTAGAGTTCGACAAGAGAGACAAGGGGAAATAGAGGGATTTTTGGCAGCACGGGTTTCGCCGATTTCTCCGGTTTTGCCGATCGCAAATTCTCTGTCTCGGGTTGTTTATCTCGACGGAGTGATTTTGGATATTACTGAGCGAAAGCGAACTGAGGAAAATTTGCGAAACACTCAAGATTTTCTGAATGCGGTACTGCAAAATCTGCCGATTAGTGTCTTTATTAAAGATGCTGTCGAACAAAAATTTATTTATTGGAATACTGCTAGCGAAGAATTGTTTGGCTATTCCAAGGATGAAGTGATGTTAAACAATGCTGCTGATTTGTTGGATGCAGAGCAGGCTAATTACTTCCAAGCACAAGATTTAGAAGTGTTGGCAACGAGAAAATGCGTCGATTTGCCAGAAGAAACTATCCAACTTCCGCGCCGGGGAAAGCGAATTGTACACAAGAAAAAAGTTCCTTTGTTTGACGAGTCGGGCGCGCCTAAGTACATTCTGGGTATTGCTGAAGATATTACGGAAAGCAAAAAAACTGAAATAGAATTGTCGCGCTTGGCCATTGTGGCTCAAAAAACGCAAAAGGGTGTGATTATTACTGATGCTCAAGGCTGCATTGAATGGGTGAATGAAGGGTTTACTCGGATTAGCGGTTACGTGCTGGCAGAAATGAAGGGAAAAAAACCGGGTGATGTACTGCAAGGTCCTCAAACAGACCCGCTAACAATTGCTCAACTGCGATCGGCTTTGGCTACGGGCGTGCCGTTCAATCAGGAAATTTACAATTACAACAAGGATGGAAGGGGTTATTGGGTGGCGCTTTCCATCGCCCCAATTTATCAAGAAACCGGGGAACTCGAAGGTTTTATTGCGGTGCAAACTGATATTACCGAGCGCAAGCAAGCAGAGGCAACAGTCAGGGAAAGCGAGAGTTATTACCGCTGCATTGTCGAGACGGCTTCGGAGGGTGTTTGGATGTTTGACGCCGAAAGCATCACGACTTTTGCTAACTGTCGGATGGCCGAAATGCTGGGGTATACTGTGGAGGAAATGCTGGGGCGATCGCTATTTGATTTTATCGACGCAGAATCTAGGGAAATAGCAGAAAGTTACGTGCAGCGCAGGCGGCAAGGCATTCGCGAACGCCACGATTTTATGTTTACTCGCAAAGACGGATCTCACTTGTGGGCGATCGTATCGGCGACGCCAACCTTCGACGCTGAGGGCAAATTTTCCGGGGTTTTGCGGATGATTACCGATATTAGCGATCGCAAACAAGCAGAAGCAGAATTGCGCCAAACTCTCCAAGAGTTGGAATTTGAAAAATTTGCTTTGGATCAATCAGCGATTGTCTCGAATACCAACGAATTCGGAGTCATTACCTATGTCAACGAGCAATTTTGCGAACTATTTAAATATTCCCGAGAAGAACTGATAGGCAAAACCCACAGACTTGTTAATTCTGGCTATCACCCAGCAGATTTTTTCAAGCAGCTTTGGTCAACCATCCGCCAGGGAAAGGTTTGGCGGGGAGAAATGAAAAATCAAGCTAAAGACGGCACATTATTCTGGTTGGATACTACGATTGTACCTTTCTTAAATAGCAGCGGAGAACCCCATCAATATGTAGCAATTCGTAAAGATATTACCCAGCGCAAACACGCAGAAGAAGCGGTGCGGCTTTCGGAAAGTCAATTGAGAACTAAAAATCAAGAATTGGCAAAAGCCCTGCGGGACGTGCAGAAAACTCAAAGCATGATGGTTCAAAATGAAAAAATGGTAAGTTTGGGGCAATTAGTCGCTGGCGTTGCTCACGAAATCAACAATCCAGTTAGCTTTATTTACGGTAACGTCATGCACGCTGACGATTACTTTCAAGACTTGCTAAAAATGCTGCAACTTTACCAGCAGGAATACCCGCACCCAACACGGGCAATTCAACGAGAGATAGATAATATGGATTTGAATTTTCTGCTCGCAGATTTGCCGAAGCTGTTAAACTCGATGAAAATGGGAGCAGAGCGAATTCGCCAGATCGTCCTGTCGCTGAAGAATTTTTCGCGATTGGACGAAGCCGAACAAAAGCAGGTGGATATTCACGAAGGGATTGAAAGCACTTTGTTGATTTTGCAGCACAGGTTCAAAGAAACGGCAGGACATCCGAAAATTACGCTGCTCAAAGAGTTCGGAAATTTGCCCCGCGTACAGTGTTATGCAGGACAGTTGAATCAGGTATTTATGAATATTATTAGCAATGCAATTGATGCTTTGGAAGAGGCAATGGAGACTGGACAGTGGGCGGACGGCGAACTGGCGCCTATTCCTTATTGTCCTTCGCCGACGCTGCGGATTTGTACGGAGGTAAAATATGAACAGGATGCTTTGATGCAGGCAGATTCTGCTGTTTCTGATGGTTCAATTCGGCATCCTTCTCATATTGTGATTCGGATTGCTGACAACGGGCCAGGGATTCCGGTAGATGTTCACGAAAGGCTGTTCGATCCGTTTTTTACTACGAAAGAACCTGGTAAAGGTACTGGTTTGGGGCTGTCTATCAGCTATCAAATTGTGGTGGAGAAACACGGCGGGCGGCTTTTGTGCAATTCTGCGCCGGGTCAAGGCACGGAATTTGCGATCGAGATTCCTGTGGCGAATAGTCAGTAGTCAGTAGTCATTAGTCATTAGTCTTTAGTCTTTAGTCAGTTGGCAGTTGGCAGTAGTCATTAGTTAACAGTCAACAGTCAACAGCTAACAGCTAACAGTCAACAGTCAACAGTCAACAGTCAACAGTCAACAGTCAACTAATGAAATATAACGTAATTTACGACGGCACTTGCAATCTCTGCGTTACCTTGGTACAGTTACTAGAAAATTTAGACCAAGGCCAGCGGTTTGAGTATATTCCCATGCAAGATTTAGAGCAATTAAATCGCTTTGGGATTACGTCTGGCGACTGCGAAATGGGGATGATTTTGATAGATGGCAATACCCCGGAACGGCGCTGGCAGGGCAGCGATGCGGCGGAGGAAATCGGGCGGATACTGCCCGGAGGTGAGGTGTTTGTGGCTGCTTACCGGGCAATGCCGGGGATGAAGTGGATGGGCGATCGCGTGTACGAACAAGTCCGCGATAACCGCTATACTTTGTTTGGCAAGCGTCCGACGACTTACAAATCTGCTTATCCTGTTGGCTGTAGGTCGATCGACAATTGCGATAGTGTGAAATAACTCACTCCTTCGCATTATTCTCAAGAACAGGCAGGATGCCTGTTCCACAAAAATTTAATTTTATTGTGGGCCGTTGCTCTCAGCAACGCCTCTAAAGGGATTATTACCAATGGTGCAAGATAATTGATATCAATTTACTTAGGATGTGGCGCCAAATCCCTGCTACAATCCCTGGAACTTAACTATTAAACAAACCGAATATCTCGCGGCAAAAGTTTTTGAGCTTTTGGGCCGACTCCGCAGCGGGTTCGGTTTGACCGAAAAAACTCCAATTTTCCACGGTGGAAAAGCGCCACTGCTGACCAGTATGATCGTAACCGGCCGCCTCAACCCCGATCGCCCGACGGCTTCCTTCTACCGGATCTTGGTAAAATCGGATTTGAATCAGGATGCTGCGGCTTTGCAGCAAGCGGCTTCTACCGGGGAAATGGAAACCAATGTCGATCGAATCTGGATCTACAAGTTCCCTGGTATCCTCGTCATTCATCCAAGGCTTCAAATCGACTTTCGTATCCGGGAATTCGGACTTGAATAAATTAACAACGGCAGCAATTTTGCTGGCCACTTCTATATTTCTGGCTTGTTCGGCAGCGTTCACTCGAAAAACTCCTATCAAATACAGTTATTACATGATTTAGCTAACAATGTAACTGCATACTGCCTGCTTTAAACACTGAACTGTGGACTATTTGATAGATATTTAGGAATTGACAAATTTCAAAGTGTGTGTTAAGCACAAGTCAATCGATTTTAGATTTGAGATTTGAGATTAAAGAATTGAAGCATTGACCCAGTCCAAAAACGGATACCGTGCCACGTACTTAAGTCGTGGAAAGATAAAAATTTTAGACCCTAGTTCAAGCTCCCAGATTTATCTGTGGGGTAAATCGATTTTAGATTGAAGCATTGGCAATGACTGAATTCGGTAAGGGTGGTGAATAAATTTTATCAAAGCGGCAGGGCGATCGCAAATTCCGAACCTTCTCCCAGCACCGATTCGCAAGTTAGTTTACCGCCGTGGGTTTCTTCCACAATTTGCCGGCTGATAGACAACCCCAAACCCGTACCTTTTCCTACTCCTTTGGTAGTAAATAAATGGTCAAATATTTTCGACTTGACCTCCGATGACATCCCTTGACCGTTATCTTTGATTTTAATCACCACGCTGTGGCTATCCTCGGAGACTTGAGTGATAATGGCGATCGTATTCGGTAAAGCTTCAATTTCAGCGTAAGTGCGGCCCTGATTGGATTCGTCAAAACACTCGATCGCATTTGCCAGCAAATTCATAAATACCTGATTCAGTTGCCCAAAATAACATTTAACAGGGGGGATATCTCCGTATTCTTTGATAATTTTAATCGCGGGGCGAGTATCTGTAGCTTTCAGGCGATACTGTAAAATCATCAAAGTGCTGTCGATGCCCTCATGAATATTTGCTGACACTTTATTCGCACTGTCAGCGCGGGAAAAAGTCCGCAAAGACGTGCTAATATTGCGGATGCGCTCTGTACCTGATTTCATAGATAAAAGCATTTTTGGCAAATCTTCCATCAAATATTCTAAATCAATCTCCAATGCTTTATCCTCTAATTCATCTCCAGGCTTAGGAAATTTTTCTTGGTAAAGTTGCAAGTAATCAATCAAATCTAAGCTGGCCTCAGCAGCAGCATCAACATTGCCCGCAATAAAACCGAGCGGATTGTTAATTTCGTGAGCAACCCCTGCAATCAAATTGCCTAGAGCCGACATTTTTTCGCTTTGAATGAGTTGCAGTTGGGCCTGTTGTAGTTCATTGAAAGATTTTTCTAACTGTTGAGATTTTTCTTTCTCCCGCGCGTACAAACCAGCATTTTCTACGGCAATAGCAACTTGAGAAATTAACACTTTGAATACTTCTACTCTCTCTGCTGTAAAAGCTCCTACCGTCAAAGCATTTTCTAGATAAATTATTCCGCGCCCCTGAGATTGATAAATCATCGGCAAACAGAGGATTGATTTTGGTTGATATTTCTGAATGTAGGTGTCCACCTTAAAAGGTTCGGCGACAGTCGCATTGTCTAAAACCAGATGCTTTTGACTGCGGTGTACGTAATTAATCACAGACAGGGGTACATCTTGACGATTTTCTACGGGAATAGACGGTAAAAGTGTCACTTTATCCTCCGCAAAACTGCCAGTAGCTTCTATGCAGAGGATATCCTTTTTCAGCAGCAGCAGCACGACTTTTTGAGCCGCCGCATTTTCTAAAATAATTTTGATTAATTTTATCAACAATTTTTCAAGAACAATTTCACCGTTAAGGGCTTCCGCCGACTTAATAAAAGTAGCTAAGTCTAAGAAATCGCCTAAACTACCACTGGTAGTATTTCCAGTGGTTGTGCGGCTGACATCGAGGGTTTGGGTTTGAATTGTGCGCGTCTGTGCTGCTAAGAAAGGATGTGTTGATTCCAAGTCTTTAACTTTAGCTGTGGCTCCCCAATTGATATATCCATAATAGGCTTTAGTCAGATATGCTTGAAAAACTACCTCTTTACCCAAAGCTTGATAAAATTCTCCTGCTAATTCATAGGCTAATGCTTCCTCTTGAATGTAACCATTTTTGGCAGATCCAGAAATTGCGCGATCGTACAATTCCATTGCTTCGGTATTTTGCCCCAAAACTCGCGCTGTTTCCGCTGCTACCAAGTCGTACTTGTGTTGATAATTCATCGGAGCATGAACTGCCCATTTTTTCATCTTTTTTTGGTTGTGCAGCACTTTTTTCAGATATTGCTTTTGTTCCCCTTTGCCAGTTGCTGGATACAAAGCGAGGAGACTGAGAGAAAAGTAAAAATTATTCACGGAAACTACATAAAGTCCGGATGCGGCTTCTGCATATTTCTCAAATAACCTTGAATTTTCTAAGGCTTGCGCGTAGTTTCGGAAGATAAAATTAAGCATTGTTTTGGCATTGTAAACCAAACAAACTACCATAAAGCTTTTAGCGTCTATTAAAATTTGTAGGGTTTTGAATTCATTAAAACTCTCCCCTACTAAATTGCATGGTTCGACAGTTGTGCCACACAAATTGAGGGCTGTCTGTCTCTCTACACTTATATACTGTACAGCCATTTCTAGTTGAGATTGCTGCATTAATTTCACATACTTACCAGTCTCCTGCTCAACCAGATCGAGACGCTCTCCCATCGACAGTTTATAAGTACAATATATATTAAGAGAATAAGCCGCATATTCCAACTCTCCAGTTTCCATCCCGGTTTGAAAACCTTCCTTGATATCGCCTAATCCTGACTTGAGATCGGTTTTCCATTGTTGAATAAAAGAACCAAAGACTGCATAAACTCTACTTTTGATTGAACGGGATGGAAATTTGCCTAACAGCCTAATTGCCAGTTGGCCGAATTGGTATGCCAAACTAATGTCCCCTACCCTGCACAGAATTACGCCATAATAAACGTAGGCAATACTTGCATAAGGCGAATTGCCATATTTAATGCACAGGTTGACCATCCTAAATGTAAGCAGCGGTACCAGTAGGGGTTTGGCCTGAATAGCACTGCTGAGAATCCCTGATAAAATCCGCATGGCTGCTTGTTTGTCAGGATATGTCATTTCTGGCAAGTTAGCTAAATCCTCCATTCGTTTCAATCCTAAGCTCAGTTTTGTATTAATCAGTCCCACCACAATATTTAGCGCCTTGGGATTTTGAGGAAAAGAAATGCCTAACAGTTTCAGGACTTCCAGTCCTGTATTGAGTGCTTCTAACGGTCTATTTTGAGCATTATAAGACTGAATTTGAAGTTCATAAACATTCACTTTATCCAGTAAAGATTTAGATTTTTTAAGTACGATATCGACCACGTTTTTTGAATATTCATAGTTGATGTTTAAATATTCAGATTCGGCTGTTGACTCGTAAATTGCTAACGTTAAGTCATACTGACTGTGCCAACAATCCGCTGGCAATAATTCCATAGCAACCCGCAAATACCTAACAGCAGCTTCATACGCAGCAGCCGCTTTGGCCTTGCGTCCAGCAGTTAAATTTAATTGTGCCAACTGAGTTTTTTCTGACTGTTGGCTAATCGTGTCAATTCCGACATTCAATTGATTGACGATATCAAAAATGTTTTCTTCTAGCTTGTCGGGTGGAGTATTGTTTAACAGTAATTGACCGATTTTTAAATGGGTGGATTGCTTTTGGTCTTCGGGAATTAGCGAATATGCGGCTTGCTGAACGCGATCGTGCAAAAATTTGTAACTAACCCGCGAAGTGTCTAACTTGAGATTGATTGATTCGGCTCGATCGAAAACTAAAGGAATACGATAAGCATCGCTCAAGGGCAGAATCAACCCGGCTTGCAAAGCTGAATAAAGTTCAGTAGCTGTAGTATTAGCTGACTTTTCGCTAACAAGTGACAGCACATCTAGAGCAAATTTATCTCCCACGCAAGCTGCTAGCTTCAACACTTCTTGCGTGGGCGCGGGCAGCTTTTCAATGCGAGAAGCTACCAGTTCCACCACACTTTTATCGGTGATTCCAATGGCTTGGATTTCATCGATACTCCAATACCAGCCACTTTGACTTACCTCATTTGTAATGTGATTAAATTCAAATTTTAAAAGAGAGTCTTGATACAGTGCTTGGAGTAATTGAGTCAAGAAAAAAGGATTGCCGCCCGTTTTATTCCAGATTAACTCGGCTAGATTTGTTACTTTTTCTGTGCAAGTGTTAAGTGTTTCAGTGACTAATTCAGTCACATTTGCTAAATCCAGCGGTTGCAGCACGATATTGTTGACAATTGTACCAGTTTTTTCAATCTCTTCTACAGTATGAATTAAGGGGTGGGTCGGACTAACTTCATTGTCTCGATAAGCACCAATTAGCAAGAGATATTGCTGCTCTGGGTCAGTAATTAGCAATTGCATTAATTTCAATGTTGCTGAATCAGCCCACTGCAAATCGTCTAAAAATATGATTAGCGGGTGTTCTTTTTGCGCGAAAACTCGCAGAAATTCTTTGAAAAGCCGATTGAAGCGATTTTGTGCTTCTGTCGGGCTGACTTCCGGCACTTCTGGCTGTTTGCCGATGATTAATTCAACTTTTGGAATTACGTCGGCAATTACTTGCCCGTCTGTTCCCAATGCTGTTAAAATTTTAGTGCGCCATATTTCTAATGAAACTGCACTTTCTGTTAGCAATTGCTGCAGCAAGGAGTTAAATGCTTGGATTAATGAGGCATAAGGAATATTGCGTTTTAATTGGTCAAATTTGCCGCTGATGAAGTAACCTTTTGACCTGGTAATGGGTTTGCTAACTTCGTTGACTACGGCTGATTTGCCGATGCCTGAGTAGCCAGATACTAGCATTAATTCGCTGGTTCCTGATGGGGGCAGCTTTGGTTCTAAGGTTGTTGGTTTTTCTAAGAGATTGTTGGCTAAACCCGCCCCTACACGTTCAAATGCTGCTAGCAATTGATTAACCTGATTTTCCCTACCGTACAATTTTTGGGGGATTAACAATTGGCTGAGAATATCTAAGCGTCCGGGGATGAAGTCGGCAATTTGTCCGGTGGTTTCTAACTGATGCAAAGAAATTTCTAAATCGGCTAACAATCCTGCCGCACTTTGATATCTATCTTCGGCATTTTTGGTCAGCAATTTCATCACTATCTCAGAGATGGGGACAGGTATTTCTGGATTGATTTGGTGGGGATATATTGGTTGAACTGCGATGTGGCTGTAAACTATTTCTAAGGGGTCATTGCTGGGGAAAGGCAATTTTCCGGTCAGCATTTCATATAATGTGATACCGAGGGAATAAAAGTCGGTGCGGTAGTCGAGGGTGCGATTCATTCTCCCGGTTTGTTCGGGTGACATATAGGCTAATGTGCCTTCGACTGAGTTGGGATTGTTAAATTGCGGGTTTTCTTTGTTGAGTTTTGTGGCAATGCCGAAGTCGGTGAGTTTTACTTGTTTTGTTTGCGAGTTGATAATGATATTGCTGGGTTTGATGTCTTTGTGGATAATGTGCTGAAAATGCAGGTATTGTAAGGCTTTGACTATTGGGATGGCGATGTTTAAATTTGCTCGCGGGCTCAAGGTTTCTCTTTCCAGCAGTTTGGCGAGGGATTCGCCGCCAAAGTCTTCTAAAACGATTCCTAATCGGTGGTCAAATGTTTCGAGACTGATGGCTTTGACGATTTGTTCGCTGTCTAAATTTTGACGGATTTGATATTCGTGTTTGAGCCTGGTAATGGCTTCGAGTGTCGGATATTCGGCTTTGAGGACTTTCAGAATTGCTGCGGACTCGTCTGTCGGTGTTTGTCCGCGATAGATTATTGTTTCGACGCCTTCGTGCAGAGTACCATTAATTTGGTATCCGGATAGTTTTAACATAACTTAACTGATAGTTTACAGAATATAATTATCATTAGATTAACACTACTTTCTCTTGATTTTGTGTGATTCAGCTCGTATATTTTGCGATGTATCTCCTATCACACCGCACATACACTAAGTGAAAACGCGGCAGGGATCGTGGGTATCAACAAACATCTTAAATGTAATATCGGTCTTGTGTGTGAGTCCCGAATGCTTTCGCTTCACCCTTTTTAAGGGGGGAGGGGAGCGATCGCACTCCGCCTAAAACAGGAGGAGATGGGAGCGATCGCACTCCGCCCAAAACAGGCACTTGAACGGGTTGTCAATCAGTAATAACCGTAACTTCACAGATAGTAGAAATTGATTCTGGCTCCGGCAAAATACGCACGCGAGCGAATTTTAAACCGCTGACTCCTTGCAGTGATTCTACTAGGCCCGTTTGAACTTTTGCCTCTACCCAACCTTCGCGAGACAAGTAGCGCAAGTATTGTTGGTACTCTTCCCATTCGTCTTCCGCTGAATAAACAACGGTTAACATTCCTGGCTGGGTAATTCGCTCTTGTAAGTCTTTGTCAACGGCTTTTTCGATCCGCTTTTTCACGAGTTCGTAGCGGATGTCGCGAGTGCCTTTTACGTCAAACATTTTTTCTGTGTTTTCATTGTGAAAAATGTCGATCGTGGTATTCTGCACTAAAACTAAATGTGCGAGTTCCATGTTAATGTGAGACTCGGCTTGCAGGCGAAAAACTGTGCGGCCGCAGTCGCAAATTGCTCGCAGTTGTTCGTACCGCAAACTGTGCAGGTGAAACGGGCTGAATTTGGGGTCGATCGATTTTCCTACATAAATCATGTGATCGATGCCGTCGGTGCATTCGATGTCGCAGTAGTGGGGGAGAATTTGCTGCATTTTTTCTTGCCAGCGGGTCCAGGTTTCTTGGAGTTTGGTGCTGATTAGGTTCAGCATTTGGTCGTAGCGGGTGCGATCGCTGTAAACGCAGTTGTGTTCGTTTTCACAGGCTGCTCGGTAAGCTTCAACGGCTGCCTGAACCATGGGGTCGCACTGCATAAAATAGTCAAAATATACTTCTAAATGCTCGTTTAAATACTCGGCTGCTCGCACCTCCATATCAACTGTTACTTTTTCTTTTAAATGCTGGATGTAGTCGAGCAAGTCGAGCCGGAGTTGCTCGCCGAGGTGGGTAGTTTGTGTTTCGCAAACGGCATCAGCTATGACTAAAGCTAAGCGGAATTGTTCGAGCAAATCAGTTTGAATGGCTCGGTTTCTTTCGTCGCTAGAACCGCGAATGTCCGAAATTCCGTACAGCGGATGAACGTCAGCAAATACGATTGTTTCTGCGGGCAGTCCCCAACTTCGCCTTTCTGCTTCTTGGGCGAACCGCCACTCGACTGCGGGGTGGATGTTGTGAATGTGGGTAAACCGCTCTTGGATAGCTTGCCGCAGGGCTGCAATGAAGGCGGGAATGAGTTCTTGGGCGTGTTGAGCGTCAATGCCGTTGAAGTGGTTGGGCCGATCGCACAACAGCCCCACGACACCCAAAATCTGCTGCCCGCACCCCTCGCGGGTGATAGATTTGACTACCAAGGGCACTAGCAGCATCGATCGAGTCCCCATTTTCCGCAAAGTTCGATCGCACTCGGTTTCGCACTCCCGGCGCAAGTCTGGCACGTTCCAAACTTGATTTGCTGCTGTGGCCTTCAAAAAGTGAGAATCTTCTAGGGAGTGCATTGAATAAAGAATCGGCTGTAAATGTTGGCCGTCTTTTGCAACTAATAGCTGTACCTGTTCGTCGTCGGGGCGCAGCAGCAAAGTGCCGTCAGCATTGAAGAGCGATCGCAAACACCGATCGATTCTCTCAAATTTTTCTGGCTGCAGCATTGAATCTCGATCGATCAATAACTGAGTCAGCCGCCGAATTTGTTCCTGCACGGTGACATCAAAACCTTCTAGCAGCAGCAAACCTTCTACGCGGTAATTATCCAACTGCAATCGATCGGCTAAATTTTCCAGTTGATTCGGCTGCATTAGCCAAGCTTCCCGTTCCGCAACAGGCATTAATTTTAAAGAAACATCCGCAAATTCATCTATTTTTGAGTCAATCCGACTAATTTTCAACTGTTCCGAACACAGCCAAAATTCAATAAATCTGGCTTGTCGGTGTTTGGGGTTTTTTACACTCGCCGTGACAGGTTCGTCTAGCACCTGCAAACCGTCGATATCAATTTGATAATATTGCTTAAATACCCAGTGCAAAAGGTGGTGGCGGTACAATTGTCCTGCTGTTTTGCCCTTCCAATCCTCGAACATTTCCAGCAGAGTGATGCCGGTTTCTGCAAACCCACCGTTGGTAGATTGAGTTGCCAAGGACGTACCCTCCCAACCGGCCAAGCGACAAAATGCAGCGTTAGCGTAACGCAGGGCAAAAGTTCCCGGTTCCATTACTGCGATTAAAACGCGGCGGTCGCCTAGAAATTGAAACAGTCGCTTGAAATCTTGTTTCCACGTTTTCAAGCGTTCAATTTCAGCAGATTCAGTGGGTACTTTGCCCGCCAAAGCTTCCAGTAGCTGTTCTATACTTGGTTCGCTGGGCAGATTGTTACTGTCTTGCTGTGTTGGGACGATATCTGTCGCTGGCAGTGATTTTACAGAGTTGTTGTTGTTTTGATGGGAAGACGAGTTAGGAGTTGACATGAGTAAAAGACCTGAAAGCAGTGGATTTTGCCAAAGAATATCAGCGATCGGCGATTATGGCTTTGTAAAGAACTTTGAGCCTGTTTGTAAAGTTTGTGTATGGGTATGGGAAACTGGGTTTTTTCTCGGACGATGGGCCCAGGGACTGTTACTTTTATTCACAAACAACCTCTCAGTCTCAACGTTATAGGTGATATTAACGTGTGTACCACCTAGGGGGTAACACCCATTATAAGCGGTATATAGTAGCGGATAGTGTCAGCAACTAATGCTATTTGACTCAGAGGCGAGATATATAGCAGGTTTGGGTTAATGAGGCACAGCCCTGGGAATTGGTAATTGGTAATTGGTAATTGGTAATTAGTAATTGGCAATTGGCAAGCAGGTTGCTTGTCACTAATTTAGCAAATAAACTTGCGACCAAAACTTAAATATACTGGCTATTTGGCAACGCAAGTATTAAAATATATAATACAGCTAACAGCATTGGGAAAAGGACATACTTATGGCTTTAAGGATTAACAATCTCATCAGCGATCGGACAGGATTTCCTGTATTTGCTGGCGGTGGACCACGTCTTTTGGGATTTGCTACACCCGATGAGATTGACGTAGAGGGTGGAAATTTGTCGTCTTTTCCCTGGGGAGTTTGGGGACTCGACGGCAACGATACTATAGGAGGTTCGTCGGATTCCAATGAACGGCTGTTAGGAAATAATGGCAATGATGCGATCGGCGGTGGTGGCGGAAATGACATTATTTACGGCGGGAAAGATAACGATCTCCTGGATGGAAATGATGGCAACGACGTAGTTAGGGGCGACGCCGGAAACGACATGATCTTTGGAGGGTTCGGGAACGATATCCTGCGGGGAGGGCAAGGAGACGACGATTTAGACGGCAATGAGGGCAACGATTTCTTAGCGGGCGATCGGGGAGTTGACGTGCTCACGGGAGGCTCGGGTGCTGACATATGTGTGCTCAGAAGCAACGATGAAGCATTTGGTATAAATGGAGCAGATGTCATTACCGATTTTAACTTTGACGAGGGCGATCGCATCGGTTTGACGGACGGTTTAACAGAACTAGACCTTTTCTTTGAAGACGACAATTTGATTGCTTACGATAATGACGGAATTATCAACGACATGGTGATTGAAAACATAATTACCGGACAGATTGTGGGGGTAGTTTTAAATACCAACAGCTTTGAACTTACTGGTGCATTTGAACAGGCTAGTCCGTTTGCTTTGGCAATTAATGGTTCTCAATTCCAGTTTTTGGCTTAGTTATCTGTAGGGAACTAGACGGGCGATCGGGCTAATTACGGGTAGGGGACACGGCAGTGCCGTGTCCCTAGAGATAGCGGGAAATCTATCTTTAAGCAACCGTACTTTGCAGAATTGATATTAAAATAGTTATCCCTTTAAATATTTTTTATGCTAATCTAAAAGTAGAAAATCCAACTCTGGGAAAGTATATATGACCCTTGCGACTCACCCCAAATTAACTGCACTCCCCCAACAGCGGTTGATTTTGCCGCTATCAATGACTTGGGAACAGTTCAAAGCTTTGGATTCCTTGCTAGAGTACACTCGCAGTGTTCGCTTGTCTTACCTCGACGGATATGTGGAAATTATGACACTTTCGCCAGAACATGAAACCATTAAATGCCTGCTGGCAGGAATGTTAATGACCTTTTTCGTAGAAAAAGATATTAGTTTTAGACCGACGGGTAGCGCTACACTCCAAGGGGAAGCAAAAGGCAGCAGCAAGGAACCAGATTTATCTTACTATTTTGGCGAAGACCGACGGCAGCGAGAAACACCCGATTTGGCGATCGAAGTTATTTTTACTAGCGGAACTATTAATAAACTGGAATACTACCGCAGATTTAACGTAGCGGAAGTTTGGTTTTGGGAAGACGGAGTATTTTCGATTTACCAACTGAACTCGGAGGGTTACGATCTGGTTTCTCGGAGTATGCTGTTGCCGGATTTGGATCTAGAATTGCTGGGGAGATGCCTGCAAATGTCGGAAGAAAAAGAAGCTTTGAAAGTGTTTCGGGATGCAGTTCGAGCTGGTTAACCTAGAAGATATACAAATAAAATATGGCCGAGTAATGTCGGCAATGGCGGAAATATACGAAATGGACGAAATGTCATAAAAATCGAAATCATCGGAAAACCTCCAGTATTTATTGTTTGCGGACACTTCATTTTCATTTATACTATTCGGAGTATTAGGACTTACGCATTTCGACCAAATAAACCGGGTTTTTTACCGAATCTGTGGGTTATAACGCGTCTTCTCAGCAAAAAACCCGGTTTCTGGACTCCGATGCGTAAGTCCTAAGTATAAAAAATCTTACTCTTTATCAAGCACCTATGAATAGGGGTTATTCGCGGTTTGATTCCCTCACCAGCATTGCAACAAGCTGCTAATTTATTTAGAGCTCAAGGAATGGCGGCAGATGCTCAAAAAGCATTAGATTTGATTGGTCAACTGCAAAGGTAAAATTAATTTTATATTTTGCATCTATGGTAATTAACCCTGTAGGGGCGGGTTTCACCGACAATAATTGCCTGAAACAAACAATCTTGTAAACCCGCCCCACCCAACGGCAAATCGCAATCTACCTTTTTCAAGATACAACGGGCGGGTTCACCAACAATATTTGAAACAAACAAACAAACAGGTAAAATAAACCCGCCCCAATCCCACGAATAGGGTAGGGGCGGGTTTATAAATACCCTGGATGTGAATTAGAAATACTCGTGAAACCCGCCCCTACAGGATCATCGTGATGCTGATTTCCCCTAAAACCTCACCGTCACCAAAATCACCCGCCGAGGCTGATCTTCCGCTTCAATAATATACTCAACACGCCCAAAACCTTTAGGCCCCGGTTCAACTAAATCATAGCGAGATGTCACCGTACCTGCGGCTGTATCGTATTGAGCAAAAACAGCACCGGGATTTCTTCCAGCAGACGCATCGGCATCTCCTCCCCAAGAACCCCAATCATCCAATCCCGATCGAGTTGGTAAGATAGAAGCGGCGATTTCTGGAGGTGTTAATCTTTGATCGGCTAAGACTTGTTGAGCATTATGAATAGCGCACATTGTCGGCCCGGAAATTTTGGAATCGCTATATAGATCATTAACCTTTTCCACGAAGCCAAAGCCAACATTAGGACCGAACTTATCCTGTCCTTGCCTACCCCACCAACGACTGATAGTTCTATTTTCCTGAATACCTTCCCCGGTCAAGGCTAATTCGGTTCTTTTGCTAGTAAAATTTCGAGCGACAAATTCTTGGTCGGCTGTGCGAATAACGTTAGCGGCACTTGCCTCTATTTTACTGCTAACATTAGTATTGCCTTGCAAGATTGGTGATAGAACCCCGGGAATGGGCTGTGCTCCACAATATTTTTGAATACCGTTGAAAACGCGATCGGCTGATAAGGCACTAATCGGAAATTCTAGAGAATAAGCTTCAGCAGGTTTGGGGAAAAAGATGCCGGATGTTGCGGAAGCAGCAAAAGAAGCGCCACCCCAGATGACGATCCGACTAAATTGACGGCGGGTAATACTCATAATTTATCTACTCCCTGGAGAACTTGCCCCCGGCTCTAGATTAAGTTTGAAGAAGTGATAAGACCTGTAATTACATCTTTTTTGTGTGGAAATAAATCTCAAGAGCTAGACTTTTACCATTACTAACATCTACAAGCATTCTATTGATTTTCCCCGGCTTGCCCACCTGAGAAGCTACTTGATTTCCATCTACATAAACCTCTATTTTGGGGGGTGAAATCTCATCTCGATCGTCAACTCCATACTCTAATCGGAGAGAAGCACGACCACCGGGAAGTTTACAAGTCCAACTGGCTTCACGTACACTCATAATACTGGTGTATAGTTGTCGGCTTATGGAAATGTCTGTAGGCCGCCTGTTAACATATTGTAAGTTGCCCCGATTATCAAGGTAACCCCCTGTAACAAGACATTGCAGGTCGAGTACATGGATTGGGCGCTGGGCCTGTGCCACTTGTGCGCCAACTGTCGCTAGAGTAAAAGACAACACCCCAGCCGAGAACAAACCGCTGAGCCACCGCACTCGCTTCATATAAATATCCTGCTAATACCTTAATCAATTAATATAAAGGATGAGCTGTGTAGGAAAAATCCTGACTTTAGATAGATGACAAAATCAAAAATGTCACGATTGTACGAAATGTCAGGTATAATGAATGGCGTAAACTCCAGCTTCTCCCTAATCTATGGATATTGCCGAAGTTTTGACACTGGCAGATCAGCTAATTTTTGCTAAGACGGGAAAGCATTTAGATTACGTTCAAGAAGCTATCCTGGGGGGAACTTTACAAGACACAACTTACACGCAAATTGCTCAAGAAGTTTACTCAAGTCCAAGTCATGTCAGAAATGTCGGATCACAACTTTGGAAAATACTTTCTAAAGAATTAGGAAAAAATATTACTAAAGCCAATTTTAGGACTATATTAGAGAAGGGTAAAATTTATAATTATTAATCAGCAATTGTTGAAAATATAATAGGCGAGAGTATAACAGTTAATAATAAGCTTAACATTTGTCGTGAAAAAGCCCGATCGCCCACTTCGCCCCAAAACCCCCAACCAACAGCAAAACAGCCCCGCATAGACTTAGGCGACGCACCAGAAATCTCGACATTTTTCGATCGCACATCCGAACTCACCACCCTCGAAAACTGGATTTTGGGCCGCACCCGTCTCATCAGCATCTTAGGATTAAGCGGAAGCGGCAAAAGTGCGATCGCACTCCAACTAATCCAACACATTCAATATGAATTAGACTGTATAATCTGGCGAAGCCTCCGCGACGCCCCACCCCTCCAAACACTCCAAACCGACTTAATTAAATTCCTCTCGCAGCAGCAAGAAACTAACCCCTCCAACCCCCCCTTATCAAGGGGGGGCGAAGATATTCAACCTCCGTCGCCAAGGGGGGCGAAGATATTCAACCTCCGTCTCCCCCCCTTAGCAAGGGGGGGCTGGGGGGGGTAATCAACTATTTACGATCGCACCGCTGTCTCATCATCCTCGATGACGTGCAAACAATCTTCAGCAGCCAACAACTAGCAGGAAACTACAAACAAGGCTATGAAAATTATGGCACTTTCTTCAAACAAATAGCAGAATCATGTCACAACAGTTGCATAGTTTTGCTTAGTTGGGAAAAACCCAGAGAAATTGCAGCATTAGAAGGCGAGCGCAAAAATTTTCAAACATTGCAACTCAATAGTTTAGGCGAAGCAGCGCGAGAAATATTCACAGAAAAAGGCTTAACCGAATCGGAAAAATGGTCAGAATTGATAGACCTTTACCGAGGCAACCCCTTGTGGTTAAATATAGTATCTGCTGCAATTCAAGACTTATTTAGCGGCAAAGTTTTTGAATTTTTATCCTATGATAGCCTAGTTTTAGGAGACTTAGAATATTTATTGCACCAACATTTTCAGCGATTGTCAGAAAGCGAAAAACAAGTAATGTCATGGTTAGCAAATCAAATCAAAGCACTAGAAATCTCCAAAAAGCCAGCCATTCTCGAATTATCCCCTTCAGAATTCCTAAAAGCCGTCGCATCATTGAGACGCAGGTCATTAATCGAAAATCGAAAAAGTCCAAAAAGGCGATCGAACCCTCTTCAAACTCCAACCAGCAATCGCAGAATACATAAAAACTCACATCTTATAGCAGTTTTAAGAACAGGCAAGATGCCTGTTCCACAATAGATGAATTTTAGGGCAGCAGTTTTAGGAACAGGCAAGATGCCTGTTCCACAATAGATGAATTTTAGGGCAGCAGTTTTAGGAACAGGCAAGATGCCTATTCCACAATAGATGAATTTTGTGGCAGCAGTTTTAATAACAGGCAAGATGCCTGTTCCACAATATATAAATTTTCTTGTGGGGTGGGCACGCGAGCCCGCCCTGAAAGGATTATTCAAAAATTAGCAAAACATTAATCCAAACCTCCGCATTTAGCATTAAAATTAAAAAGACTGACTAGCCAACAAAGCCCTATGTTTGAAGCCCTTGCCGATCGACTCGAATCCACCTGGAAAAAACTGCGCGGACAAAATAAAATCTCCGAGTCCAACATCCAAGACGCGCTCAAAGAAGTCCGCCGCGCCCTCCTGGAAGCCGATGTCAACCTCCAAGTCGTCAAAAACTTCATCGGAGAGGTAGCAGCAAAAGCACAAGGAGCAGAAGTAGTTTCAGGCGTCCGTCCCGACCAACAATTCATCAAAATCGTCCACGACGAACTCGTGCGCGTCATGGGGGAAACCAACGTACCCCTCGCCACCGCCGAATCCGGGCCCACAGTGATCCTGATGGCTGGTTTGCAAGGAACCGGGAAAACCACAGCCACCGCCAAACTAGCACTCCACCTCCGCAAGCAAAACCGCACCGCACTGCTAGTCGCAACCGACATTTATCGACCCGCCGCGATCGACCAATTGCTCACACTCGGCAAACAAATCGACGTACCAGTATTTGAATTAGGCAAAGACATTGACCCCGTAGAAATTGCCCGCCAAGGCATCGAACACGGCAAACAAATCGGCATTGATACCATCATCGTCGATACAGCAGGCCGCCTGCAAATCGACCAAGACATGATGGCAGAATTGGGCCGCATCAAACAAACAGTACAACCCCACGAAACGCTGTTAGTTGTTGATGCCATGACCGGGCAAGAAGCAGCAAATTTAACCCGTACCTTTCACGAACAAATCGGCATTACCGGCGCAATCTTAACCAAATTAGACGGCGACAGCCGCGGCGGCGCAGCCTTATCCGTGCGGCAAATATCCGGCGCGCCGATTAAATTTGTCGGCGTCGGCGAAAAAGTGGAAGCCTTGCAACCATTTTATCCCGATCGCATGGCATCGAGAATACTCGGCATGGGCGATGTCTTGACGCTAGTAGAAAAAGCGCAAGAAGAATTCGACATCGCCGACGCCGAAAAAATGCAAGAGAAAATGCTCACGGCAAAGTTTGACTTTACCGACTTTCTCAAACAAACCAGACTGTTAAAAAATATGGGTTCCCTCGGTGGCATCATGAAAATGATTCCGGGGATGAACAAACTCTCAGATGAACAAATGCGGCAGGGAGAAGTGCAGCTAAAACGCACCGAAGCCATGATCAATTCCATGACAGTGGAAGAACGCCGCAACCCCGAACTTTTAGCAAGTTCTCCATCCCGCCGCCGCCGCATCGGCAAAGGCGCCGGCTACGCAGAAAACGACGTAACAAAGCTCGTCAGCGACTTCCAGAAAATGCGCACCATGATGCAGCAAATGAGTCAAGGCAACTTTACAGGAATGGGAGGATTGCCCGGAATGCCCGGAATGCCCGGAATGGGCGGCCCCGGAATGCAGCCCGGTTCCCGCGGCTATATGGGTGCCCAGCAGAAGAAGAAAAAGAAAAAAGATAAGCCTAAAAAAGGTTTCGGACAGTTGTAGTATAAGGAAGAAGTAGATACCGTAGGCCGCATCCCTATCAACAATCTATCTTCTTCCTCATTCTTCCTTCGTGTCCTTTGCGTCTTCGCGGTTCAATAATCTACTCTAAAAAAGGCTGCTAAAAACTTTGAATCGTTTGTTTAAATTCGCGCATAGCCTGAAGGTGATTTTCAATATTAATACACCTCACCAATAGTACAACATCTAAATCAGGTAGAACAAAAGAGCGATCGACCTCTGCATATCCATCAGCCCCCAACGAATACATACGAAGTGCGCCATTTTCCCAAAACCAAACTTCAGGAATTTGCAGGCGTTTGTAAGCTTCCAACTTGTTAATACCGCCGCTACTCACCACCACTTCCACCGCCAAATCAGGAAATTCTCGGTTAGGTTCCAATTCATAAGACAGATCCGCTTCTCGCTTCACCCTTCCAGTTTCACTTTCTAATGTGACCGAACCCGTTGGCGTAAAGTCAATCCCTGCATATTCCAAAAACAGATCGACCAGCGTTGAAATCCGCTGTTTGGCTGTTTCATGTTCTCTTCCAGGCCTATGTCTAATCTTAAATACCCCATCTAAAAACGACAGCCTCACCCCAACCGCTCCTTACTCAATCCAATCTTAATTATATCTGCGTTCATCTGCGTTCATCTGCCGACATCTGCGGTTGCAATCCCATCTACCGTCCCAAAGTTCCCTTATACTCGTCCGGTACAAATTCCGTAACCACTTGGCCGCCGCCACCGTCGCCTTTGACAATCACAGTTTGATTTTTCAACTCTCCCGCCGCCCTCGGCCCAGTCAAATTAAACACCGGATTTAGCTGCCGATATACCACATTTCCTTCCGCGTCGAAAGTCTGATTAGTTAAATACCACGTTACTCGATCGGTATTTAATTGAGCTTGACGTTTTTCCCCAATTCCAACCACATTTCCCGTCAAATAAAAAACTTTTTTCTCTAAATCTCCCCGCCCCGTATCCCCAGTCATCGTCACCTTTTCCACGCGGTGAAAAACCTTCACAGGCCCGGGCGATATCACAGATTGCGCCGGAAAATTCCAACTCATCAAACTGCTTTCTATTTGCAGCGGCGGGTCTGATGGCATCAACTGAGCGTTTTGCGTCAGCGTCGCAATCTTAGTTTTTAAGTCTACATCTACTTTGTCGGCAAAACCGCTGTCTGTTACTATTTTGTCTTTGTATCTATCAATTTGAGTCGGTTTGTCGCTGTTTACCTTTTGTTGATCCACAAACCACACTAAGTGCTCAGTTCGCAATTGCAAAGCCGGATCTTTAACATTGGCCACCACAGAGCCGAATAACTCCATTCTCTTAGCCCTACTGAAAACCCGCGCTTCCTTCGCTGAAGCCGTCACCTGTTTGTTCTCTCCCGTCAAATTGTTGCGAACAACTAAAACATCTTCCTTCGGCCGCCACTCCAACTCATTTCCCCGCAATACCACTCCATTTTTCAGGTCTTTAGCGACTATGTTACCTTTGAGAAAAACCTGATTTCCTTCCTGAAAGACCTGCCCCGTTTCTCCCTGAATATCGTAAATTTCTTTGCCGTCCTGAAACAATTTGCCCACAGGTTTCTGAACGTTAACTATCTTTTTGTCTTTGCTGTAAACAGCATTTTGCGAGTTTACTTTCCAGAACGTCTCGCCCTTTTCGTTTGCTTGTTCTAGAGTTACTTTGTTCAAAGTTAAAGTGCTGTTTGACTGTTGAGCAGTTTTGATATCCTCAGCTAATTTGTTCTTTTGAGTCTCTTGGGGAGCCGCACAAGCAGCAATCCCCAAAATCAGTGCTGGTAAAAATAGCAGCATCAATTTTGGGGATTTGAGATTGGGAATTTGGGATTTGAGATTAATCATTGGCAATTGGGAATGTCTAATCGGTAATGGGGAATGGGGAATGGGGAATGGGGAATTGGTAATTGATAATTGGGTATTGAAAAACACTTAATCAAAAATTAAAAATGTGTCATGTTGTGTCTAAATTTTTAACTTCTAATTCTCAATGATTCAACCAATTAACTATCACCCATTACCCGTTACCTATTACCCATTACCAAATTCCTATCTGTCGTCGTGTTCCTCCATCAAGCTCAGACCTGACAAAGGGCGGTAAGCATAATTAGGGCGAGATGTTTTTTGGATGTCGTCCTTAATCATTTCCAAATCAATATAGCGATCGGCTACATTAATCAAACTGTCGCTCGTCATCGATCGCAAACTCACCACCTCAACCCGCACGCCGCGATAGCTCACAGCATCCACAGCATAAGCCAAATCGCCATCACCGCTGACCAAAACCGCCGTGTCGTAAGACCCCACTAAAGCCATCATATCCACAGCGATTTCTACATCTAAATTCGCCTTCTTAGAACCATCTGGCAGCTGTACCAAATCCTTAGAAATCACCCGGTAGCCGTTGCGGCGCATCCACAGCAAAAACCCCTGCTGTTTCTCGTTAGTGCGATCGACACCCGTGTAGAAAAAAGAGCGCAGCAGCCGCGAACCCGCAGTTAAACGGCACAGCAGCTTAGTGTAATCAATCTCAATTCCTAACTGCAAAGCCGCGTAAAAAAGGTTAGAGCCATCTATGAAAATTGCTACTCGACCCCGATTTTCTAGAACCTGTTCCGGGGTAAAAAGGTCATTGCTTTCTATTCTATTCAACATGATTCTTATGCCTCAATTTTTATGAAAGATTGGTAAGGAAATAACTGCTAATTCGTAATCTGTCATAGCACCCCGAGCGCTGGCTGCCAACTATCAAGTTACTGTTTCCAGCAGTTCGAGTCGCTTAAACACTGGTTGGGCTTCCCCCAGAGTTTGGTTTGCCGGCAAAGCGCCCCAGGCAGCATGATCTGCAAAATTCGCTAAACTGTTAACTGTAACCCGATCGTTAAAGTCAATTGAAAAACCTAGCTGCTGATAGATAGCGTTGCTGATATTCGGAATAATCGGCGATAAAAGGTAAGATGCTAGTCTAACAGATTCCAGAACAGAATATAGCACTTGTTCCACACTTTCTATCTGTCCCTGCTTGTACAAACTCCAAGGTGCTTGCACGTCAATAAACTTGTTCCCGGCTCGAACTAATGCGAGCACGGCTTCGCAAGCCTTGCTCAAAGCCAACTCTTGGTAAAAACCCGCTACTCGATCGCCCAAATCCAGGCTCATACTCTTGAGAAGGTTCTCGCCGTCAATGTTTTCTCCCAACACATTTGGTACGCAGCCACCGCAATATTTGCGAGCCATGTTTAAAGTGCGGTTAAGCAAATTTCCCAAATCATTTGCTAGCTCAGCATTCAATATATTGATAAACCGAGTTTCGTTAAAATCGCCGTCCTCTCCGAACTCAATTTCTTTGAGGAAATAGTAACGCACTGCATCAGCGCCGTATTTCTTGACCAATTCGACTGGATCTAAAGTATTACCCTCAGTTTTCCCCATTTTTTTGCCGTCTTTGGTCAAAAACCCGTGAGCGAAGAGCCGGCCCGGCACCGGCAGACCCGCTGACACCAGCATTGCCGGCCAGTAAACAGCATGGAAGCGGAGAATATCTTTGCCGATCAAGTGCAGGTCAATCGGCCACCATTTAGATAAAGCATTCTCCAACGTCGGGTCGCTGTCCGGATCTAGCAAGGCTGTGACGTATCCCAGCAAAGCGTCAAACCAGACGTAGATGGTGTGACTGGGGTCAACCGGCATCGGCAGACCCCATTCCAGATTCACTCTAGAAATCGAAAAGTCTTGCAGTCCAGAGTTGACGAAGCTCAGCACTTCGTTGCGGCGACTTTCCGGCGCGATGAAGTCGGGACGTTCTGCGTACAAGGCCAGGAGTTGGTCTTGATACCGCGACAGGCGGAAAAAGTAATTTTCCTCGTCGCGCCACTCAACTTCCTTGCTGGTGTGGACAGAGCACCGATTTCCAGACAACAAATCCCGTTCTTCTTTGAATTCTTCGCAGGAGACGCAGTACCAGCCTTGTTGCTGGCTCAAGTAGATGTCGCCGGAGTTCCAGACGCGCTGGAAAAATTCTTTGACAATGTACTCGTGGCGCCGCGAAGTGGTGCGGATGAAGCGATCGTACTGGATAGAGAGTTGCTCCCAAAGCGCCTCAAACCCCGGAACCACTAAGTCGCAGTGAGCTTGAGGCGATCGTCCCAAACTCTCGGCTGTCCGCTGAATTTTCTGCCCGTGTTCGTCAGTCCCCGTCACCAGCAAAACTGATTTGCCCCGCAGCCGCTCAAATCGAGCTAGGGCATCGGCTGCCATAGTCGTGTAAGCGCTGCCAACGTGAGGTAAATCGTTTACATAATACAGAGGCGTGGTGATCGCAAAGGTATTTTTAGTTTTATCGGTCGATTTCATTGAATGCTAAAAGAAAATTCCCTAAATTTCGTTTCGATCTTAACTCAGCGGTTAAATTTTTTATGAAGTGGCAATCAAGCCAAATTTACTGCAAGTTATTTGCAATTGTCTAACCCGGGCTATTCCCAAAAGAAATATCGCTTTCATATCAACACTAATCTTTTTTAGTTCTTTTTGACAAACTCTCTGAAATGTCTTAATATTTTGACATTTTGCTGGCTTCGGGTTCCGCGCCATTGTCGCGAACGCGTCCTCAATTCATTTTTCGCAGCCGCGATCCCTAGAGTTGGCCGCGCACCTAGGCAAGCACCAAAACTCATCGGTTGGGCCGCTAAACCCGCCGTTCGACTGGCGCTTGGCGACCACTTTCTGTGAATGCGCGAGCGCTCGCCATCGCCATCTCTTTCCCCGATCCCCGGACAGTCGATCGTCCGCAACTCCTGCCAATTTCCGAGCCGCTCATGGACGCAGAAACCGGGTTATTTAGGAAACTCTCTCGTCAAGCGCGATGCTTTACTTTCTTGCCCCAAAAAGAGTATAAAAGCCTAGGTTTTTTCTCACAAAACCCGGTTTATAAAGGTGGCGAGTGCGTCCACAGATAATAAAACCCCAAGCCAGTTAAGCTTAGGGCTATCAAATTAGGGTGCATCTAACAACGGATTATCCGATCGCCCTCGATCGCCATCAGGAAAACTAACTCGATTTCCGCCAATAGCTTCTGACAAATAATCCGCTGCAGCTTCCACCACCGCGATCGCATTTTCGTAAACCATCCGCGTCGGCCCCAAAACCCCTACACTACCCACCGGCACCGATCCCCGGCGGTAAGTCGAAGAAATCAGAGTACAGCCACGAATTGGTTCTAAAGAATTTTCCGAACCAATTCGCACCGTTACCCGCTTCCCGGGGGTGTCCAACTCAGGCGATTCAAAAATCAAAGGCCAAAGCAGTTCTTGCTCTTGTTCGAGCAGTTGCACCAGGGTTTGAACTTGCTGCAACTGCGAAAACTCAGGCAAGCGCAGCGCTTCTGCCAAACCGCCGATCAGAATCCGCGTGTAGGTTGGATTGCTTTGGCGGCTGCTCAAAGCAGTCAGCATCGTTCCCATCCACTCAGCGTACAGTTCAAAGTCCCGGTCTAACTCGCTCCAGTCTACAGTCGAGAGTTCCGAGAGCGATCGTCCCCGCAACTTGGTGTTCAAAAAATTCGACAAAATCTGCAATTGGCGATCGACGATTTCGACATCAGGCGTGTTACCTTCTGCGTCCCTCGGCAACTGCACCAAAACCGACTGAGTTTCGTAGGCATCCGTCACCACGATCAGCATCACCTTTCCCGGCTCTAGCTGCACCAGTTGCAAGTGGCGCAAGCAAGCCATATTGGTTTGCGGTATGGTGATCATGGCTATGTAACCGCTGATAGTTGCCAGGATTTGAGCGGCGCCGCGGAGTGCCGCGTCCATGCGACCGTCCGACCAATTGAGCTGGTCTAGTACCTGTTCCACCTTGCGGGCCAGCGTATCAGACGGCTGAATCAACTGGTCTACGTAAATTCGGTAGCCGGAGTCAGAGGGGACTCGTCCTGCGGAAGTGTGGGGCTGATAAAGCAGTCCAGCTTTTTCAAGAGTCCCCATCGCATTGCGAATTGTAGCTGGGCTGACGCTGAGGTTGAATTCGTCAGCCAAAGCTTTTGAGCCAACGGGTTCCGCTGTTGCTATGTAGTGGCGAACCGTTGCCCAAAGGATGTGTTGTTGCCGATCGGTGAGGTTAACGCGCACAGATATTTAAGCAGAATTAGTATTCAGACAATTTGCCACTATCGAGTCAGAAGCTCTGTCCTTAAGGGCGATCGGGCAGAGTTATTTATTTAAGATAACAGATTTAGGCTTCGGTGAGTTCGGCAACGGATTGTGTACGGGATTTTACGGATTGTGTACGGGATTTTACGGATCGATGTTGAGGGAATGAACAGGGAAAAATGTTTTAACTTTTAACTTGTAACTTTCTATTTGGGAAGCTTCGCTTCAGAGAACCGGAGATCTGCCCAAGGCCCCATTCCTCGGTTTCGCTTTACGAAATGCCCTTTAAGTGTGTTCTTGCAGAATATTTTGCAGGTAACTAGCCACTGCATCCGGCTGTTCCACCATTGCCAAATGACCGCAATCGGGAAGCTGAAGGACATTCTCGCCGGAACCTTGGAACATCCAGTGAAAGCTAGCCAAATGCAGCACGTATTTTGGTTCCATAATTTTGTCTTTAGTGCCGGCAATAAAATAAACAGGCTGCTTTAGTTGGGACACAATTTGTGGCAAGAGGTGAATCTGGGCTTCTGTGGTCGAGTCCAACAGCGCCCCCAAAGCGGCCTCTGGCTGAGCTCTCACGAAATCTCTCAAGCGCTGCCGTCCCCAGGAGCGACCGATCGAGCGGGCTACAGAATCCCGGCCAAACACGAAATCTGCTAACGGCAAGTGAGACAGCCAGCCGGGACGCATTTTCACTAGCTGCTTGCCGACCGAGCGAAACCGCTCGAATTCTTCCTTAAGATAGATGCCGCCGCCTGCATTGATGCAGACGACACCTTTAACGCGATCGGACAATTTGCTGGCTCCCCAAAGAGCGATCGTACCGCCGAGAGAGTGTCCCACCAGCCAAGCACAAGAAATATCCAGTTTTTCGAGTAAAATTTCCAAATCGCGAGCGTAAGCTGCGGGAGTGTAGCAGGAATTTAGCGGTTCCGAAAGCCCGGTATAGCCGCTTCCGTCGGATTGAGAATCGCCAAACCCCCGCAAATCGTAGGTCAGGCACTGATAGTTTGGTGCCAAGCGATCGGTCAAAGGTTGCCAGTAGCGACGGCTTAACAGCCAGCCGTGGACAAATACCAGAACCGGGGAAGTTGCAGTCGCAGCCGTCAAATCGTAAGCGTGCCGAACCCCTAGAATGTCGATTGTTGTCATAATTTTATCTTATCCGCTCTCTAAGACCTATGTAAACCTATGTAAGTCAGTCAAAAAGACTCAACTCTATCGATTTACCGCTTACTTCCTGCTTCAGGGCGGTCTTAAGCTGACGCTCAAGATGTTTGTCCACTTCAGAGGCAATCTTGGCATAGCTTGCCATTTTATCCGATCGCCCTGGAATAAATATTCCTTCAAACCGGCGTTCTATGTTTTTTGCAGCATTCAAATCTCTATCTGCTGTCTGACCGCAATCTGGACATACATAAACGCGATTTGTTAAGGGCATTTTGTGGCGATAATTTCCCAATAGTCACAGCAAGTTTTGAGAACTGGGAAACCCTCAGTCTATCAGTGTCAATTGAGATGAAAACTTTTCACTTTTGTATTTTATTTGAGCTGGGAATTTATACATTTCACAGTCGGCTACTGCACCCGCTAACTTGCGATTATTCAAAAATGTTTTAAGCTATATAGCCTTTCGAGCTCTCATATGAGGTACTCATGGGCATAGGCCTCCGTGGGCATAGGCCTCCGTGGGCATAGGGCATACCTCACTTTTTTGAGAACCGCTATAAATTTTATATCTTTACTTCACCGTGGTTTTTTGCTAGGTAACACGTAAGTTTATGGAGCGCATTTTTGCGGATATCTGCGACTTAAGCCTGTAGTTTCGCGAGCTTATTTACGGCTTTTGTACGGTTATAACCTCTGGCTTCACGAATCTTCTGATAACTCTTACCCGTTTAATTGGGTTGAGTTGCTAGAAGTGCAAATTTCTCGTTCCCCCATCAAGAATACACCAGCTTTTAAGCTGTTCTGCATTTAAATTGTAGGTAAAAAAATTTAAAGTCTTGTGGGGTGTCCCGCCCGCCCTGAATATACAATTTAAATGCGCGACAGCTTATACCATCGGTGAATTCTAGGTAGCGTCTATCTTCTGACAGCTTCCCCCCGCTAACCTTATGCTCTACTGATGCTCTAACGTGATGTTTTTTGAACAGAGGGAATCCCTTCTTCCCTGTAACTTGTGAGCGGCATTTTTGAGAAAACCTCTCGATGCTTGCCCAAGCTTTTTCAGGATGAGCTTGTCGGGTCTAAGAATTTAACAGACGCGCCCAAGGGAATTCGGAATTATCGGCTAATATTTTGCAGTATGTGTAAGCATCATTCCGACTTTTTACTTGCCCATCCATCCAAGCACGAATGATAGAATTACGCACAAAACGACCAGTGCGAATAGCCTCGTCAAGCCGTTAGTATTGATTTTGCGTGCCTTCTAGCGAGTGCTTCGTAGATGAGCATCTTATCGTTTTAGCCTAGGATAAGTTTCTAGCATACACCTCAGAAAAGCCGTCAAGCTTATGAGAGGGCTTTAGAGCCTATTTTTCGGTAAATCTAGTTATTTAGGGATCGGCAGCTTGCCCTAAAACCGCTCGCCCAGCAATCTTTGTCGCACCCCCTCAGCGATTTTCTGCCCCAGATACTCGGGAATTAAACTTTCATTGGGCCCCAACAAGTAGAGAATCAGGCGAGTTCGCCCCCGCCAAACCAGCAAATTAGCATTTACCACCAACAAATCTTCTTGCCAGATGGCATACATAACTTTGTAAAAAAGTCCAGGTTGATTATCTGCTTCAATCAGCAAAGCTGGCAAGTGGAAAACCGGATCGACGTAGAATTCAGTTGCCACATCTTCCAAACCCGCGTCTAAATTAAATTCCACCGCCAACATCTCTTCAACCTCAAAATGCCCCGCCAAGGCTTCTCGAACTGCTCTACAGACGTTTTCTGCTGTTTTATCTGCCAGTACCTTGCCACCGCGAGATACGACCAATTTGATAAATACCAGCATGGGCGGGTAAATTTGACCGTACAGACTCAGACTGTGAATCGTAAGTCCGTAGGCCGCGAGCACTCCAAAAATATCGCTCAGTAGAAAAGACTGGTTCCGGTAAGCAAAATGCAGGGCACTTTTGTTACCTTCGGCTCGGATTTCGATGACTGCTTGCCGAGTTTTGTAAAGCTGGTAAGCTAATTTGAGGTTTTGCAGCTGGATTTCGCTGCTGACAAATTGCTCATAAAACTGCGGAAACGCTCGGTTAAAGCGCTTGAGGAGTTCTAGTGTAGATGGTTTTAAACCCGAAGCCATAATTGAGGGGAAGGTGCGGGAGCAGAGGAGCACAACTTAAGTCGAATCGTCAAATCGAAAATCCCATCGCCATAAGGCATGGAAGAGTAAATACCTAGTATATCTGCTCGATAAAACTTATCTAGACTTACCCAAAGTTATTCTTTGAGTAATTAGTGTTTACTTCCTACGCTGTTGGGTGGTCGGCCATCCCAAGATAAGTAGGCTATCCCCCTCAAGCCGAGGGTTGTTCCCAGTTTAAAATATTCAAACTGGCGTTTAAGTCACGGTCAATTGAGCGGCCACAAACAGGACAATCATAAGTTCTGAGATTCAGTGGCATATCTTTTTTGTTTCCACAGTTCGAGCAAGTCTTAGAACTAGGAAACCACTGGTCTATTAGCACTAAACTTGCTCCATACATCTGACACTTGTAAGTCAGTTGGCGCTTGAATTCGTAAAACCCTAAGTCGGATATATAGCCTTTCTCAGTAACATGAGGTGCTCTCGCGGGCATAGGGCATAGGGCATAGGGCATAGGGCATAGAGCATCAGTTGCGAGCGGTGTGTACCTCATTTTATTGAGAACCGCTATAGCTTCCGCCAGCTTATGGTTAGCCATCATCCCCAAGACATTCAAGTCTTCAATCTTAATCAGCTTAAAAGTCTTAGCCAAATAAGTCGTCAACTTATGCAGGAAATCTTTGCGGTTGGCGGATATTCGTGAATGAATTCGACTAATTTTATTGTAGGTTTTCCGCTGATTGTTAGAACCATTTACTTGTTTTGAGGCCTGACGTTGCAATATTGCTAGCTTGGTTTTCGCTCGCTTCAACGGTTTCGGCGCATCAAATACTTGATTGTTTGACAACGTAGCAAAAACTTTCACCCCTAGATCGATTCCTATCGAATCTTGGAGTTGCTGGATTGGCAAACGTTCGACATCAACACAGAAAGAGACAAACCAATGGCTTCCTTCTTTTGATAAGGTAAAGGTTTGAGAGACAAAACTACATTCCAGTGGTTCATGAAGTCGAAATGTCCCCAGTGTAGGAATTTTAATTGTGTTTCCAGCACTGAGTACAACTTTTCCGTTGGACGAATCTACAGTAAACGATTGCTTATTTCGACGACTTGCAAATGTGGGATGACCAGATTTTCCTGAGCGATATCTGCTAAACGCATCTTTTAAATCAATTAATGCGTTTTGATACACTCGGCTGGATAGTTGATTCATCCAAGCAAATTCAGGTAGTTTGTTGACGCGATCGGTCAAGACTTTTTTGACTTCGTTAATTACTTTTGAGTCCGAAAACTTACCTTCACTGTACATCTGAGTCCGAAGACTCAATCCCATGTTAAAGACAACTCGCCGAAATCCTGCGTGTTTTGCCATCAAGGTTGCTTCTCTATTATTCAATTTGAGGGCTAATTTGACACAAAACATACAAACCTCTTTTGGCGATTAACTATGAACAAGTTTAGCTAATTTTTTCGGGATTAAGTTGTACTCCTCAGTAAAAGCAGAAGCCAAATCTGTTTTGGAACGTATCACGCGAATGTCACCGTTGCGCCATTCCAGTGGTATTTCCCACCAAGGGTATAAGTTCCGGCGCGATCGGCGGCACTCAACAGAAGCAATTCCCAAAATGCCTGTGTCCTGGTTCGGCAACAAATTTTACCTTAAAAGCGGGTTGTCCGGGCACTGGCTAGCAGAACAGTTCTACCAAACTTGACGAGAATCAAAAAAGCGCAGACTCAATGTAGGACGACAAATCCCTGTTTTCGGCGTAAGATGAGTGTACCGTAAACTGTTCCTCAAGAGGCTACCGGCAATTCATCCCACGCCGATCGGAGTGGGTTTATCTGTCGGGTTCTCTTTCTCGTCGTCCAACTTCTACTACCTTAACCGCGCCTGCATGGGTTTTTGGAAAAACTTATTTAGTAGTTCTGAGTCTGCCTCTGTACCCCAAACAGCGGAATTTGAGGAAGATGTGGCTGTTGGGTTAGGCGATCCGCTTTCCCCAACGTTTCGCAAACCCGCCAGCGGCAACGCTCGCATCTTTTTCAGTTGCGATCGGGACATTGACCTCTACGAACTCGAAGAACTTTGTAATGCAGTGGGTTGGTCCCGCCGTCCCCTGCGTAAAGTCAAAAAAGCTATTCAGCACAGCTTCCTAGTCGTCTCTATGTGGGAGATGCGGGGCAGCCAGCGACGGCTGGTGGGTTTCGCCAGAGCGACTTCAGACCATGCTTTTAATGCCACGCTTTGGGATGTGGTAGTTCATCCTGATTACCAGGGCAAAGGCATGGGCAAGGCGCTGATGAAATACATCATTAAAAAACTCCGCAGTGAAGATATCAGCAACATTACCTTATTTGCTGACCCTCAGGTGGTGGATTTTTACCGCAATTTGGGCTTTATGTCCGATCCAGAGGGGATTAAAGGTATGTTTTGGTATCCAGATTAGCCTAGAGGTGCCCGTCGGCGTTGATTTGTTGAGGAAATACAATACAATATTGACGCTGCCAACACCGACTGCACCTGTGGGTTGCGGTCAGTTACGCACAGGATTTATCCCGGCAGCAGGGCATTTATGAATCTGTGCAATTACTGTCAGTCGATTTGAGATTTGAGACGGGGGCGAGACGGGGGCGAGACGGGGGCGAGCGCCAGGTCTCGCCGTCGAGTCGCCCGAGCCGTCGAACTATTTGAGATTTGAGATTTATTCCACAGATGAATATGGGAGCTTGAACTAGGGTCTAAATTTGTGGGCAGCTCACGACAGGAGTACGTGGCACGGTATCCGTTTTTGCGCGGGGTTAAACCGCACAACCTGAAAAAAACTTCGCCTTAGCTGCATCGAGAGCTAAATATTTAAAAAAGCTTGACAAGCGATGGGTTTTGTGCGTTAATTGTTAGAGGTTAGCTAACTATAACACCGGGATGTAGCGCAGCTTGGTAGCGCGCCTGCTTTGGGAGCAGGATGTCGCAGGTTCAAATCCTGTCATCCCGATCGCACAATGTTAAATAATAGATTGAGGCACAACCTGCCTCTGATGTTGACATTTGGTCAAAACATTTGGTCAAAAGGAAAACACAGGCAGTTTTTGCCGATCGTGTTAAGTCGCCAGTCTTTGCGTTAATGTGTTTCAGGATCGCTCCTGATGGAAAAAATATGAAATCATTAGTTCGTTTGGGCGCAATATTGGGAATTGTCGGCTGCGCTCTGCTGGGCCCCTCCCCAATTGGCAAGATGTCTGCACTGGCACTGCCGGAGCCGCAAATTTTGGAAAAGTTGCGCGAGGTGCCAGTATTTACGATTACAGACGCTCAGGGTACACCCCTAGTTAATTCTGTTCCTAAACAAGGTCAGGGTCAAAGCGGCAATGCTTCGGTGGCAAGAATTTTTATCAGCCAAAAGGATGCTCAAGCTTTTGTCGAGCAACTGAAAACTAGAAACCCTCAGTTGGCGGCTTCGGCGCGGGTAACGCTGGTGTCGCTAGGGGAAATTTATCAGATTTCTCAAGCTAATAAAGACAAGCCGAATGAGCTGCTATTTGGCTATATCCCGGCTCCGCAGCAAGTTGAGTCGGCGAAAACGGTGCTGCGGCAGACTGGACAACAAGTTAATGAGTTCGACGGAGTGCCTCTTTTCTATGCCAGAACCGCTACGGAAGATGGTGTTTTGACCTTTCAACAGGGTCAGCAAGAGGTGATTCCGTTGTTTTTTAACAAGGAGGAATTGCAGGCAGCGGTGGATCTCTTCAAGCAGCAGCAGCCGAATGTAACTACCACACTTAAGATTGAGGTGGTCAATTTGGAGGGCGTTATGGAAGATTTGCGAACTAAGAACGATCCATTTTTGAGCCAATTGATTTTGGTTCCGTCACAAGAGTCGCTAGAATTTGTCCGATCGCTCCAACCTGCCGGTGCTGGCAACCAAAATCCACAGCTTGCTCCGAATCAAACTCGGCCGGCTCCAGGCTCTCCGGCTCCAGCTCGGCCTGCTCCAAGCTCCCCGGCTCCGAATCAAACTCGGCCAGCTCCAGGCTCCCCGGCTCCGGCTCCAACTCCAGCTCGGCCGACGCCCTAATATTTAGTCAGCAGTCATCAGTCAGCAGTCATCAGTTAGTAGGTTGGGTTTCTAGACTCAACCTACTATTTACCAATTACCAGTTACCAATTAGCAATTACTAATTAGCAATTACCAATTACCAAAAAGTCTTATGTTTGTTTCTGGTTTAGAGCTTTGGCAATGGGTGAATCAAGCTAAGGCTCTTGCGATCGATTATGACATTCCCCTAGCAGAACTCGACTGGCTGCTGCAAGAGCTGGCAGGTTTAGATAAGTTGGCTCTGCGTTTGGAGTCGTTTAAAGATTTGCCAAAAATTGAATTAAAGTTGTCTTTATCTGAAATTGCTCAATTGTGGCAGCGGCGCTTGCACGAACGGGTGCCGGTGCAGTATTTAACGGGAGTTGCACATTGGCGGAATTTTTCGCTCCAAGTAACGCCGGCGGTGCTAATTCCGCGTCCTGAAACGGAATTGCTGATCGATTTGGCTGTAGAAGCTGTTAAAAGCCGTTTAGAAGCAGAAAATATCAATCAAAAATCTACCCCCCCCAACCCCCCCTTACTAACGGGGGGAGAAGATTTAAACGTATCCCAGCTTCGGGGGGGAGAATTTGCCAAATCCCATTGGGTGGATTTGGGGACGGGCAGCGGGGCGATCGCGATCGGCTTGGCTTGTGCGTTTACAAATGCTAGGGTTTATGCGGTAGATTGCAGTTCGGAAGCTTTGGCAGTTGCTCGACTGAATGCTGAGAATTTGGGTTTTGGATCGCGAATTAATTTTTATCAAGGTTTGTGGTGGGAACCGTTAGCATTTCTCAAAAGTCAAGTCAGCGGCATGGTGTCTAACCCGCCTTACATTCCCAGCAGCACGGTGCTGACTCTGCAACCAGAAGTTGTCCGACACGAACCTCATCTGGCTTTAGACGGCGGTTTTGACGGGTTAGATTGCATCCGGCATTTGGTAGAAACGGCTCCCGATTATTTAGAATCCGGGGGAGTTTGGTTGGTTGAGATGATGGCGGGACAGGCTGAGGCGGTAGCTGATATGCTGGAAAGTCACGGGAGTTATGGCAAAGTTCAGATATTTTCGGATTTAGCAGGGATCGATCGGTTTGCTTTAGCCTATCGGCGGTAGGGACTAAGGCAAGCAAAGAGACAATTTCTCGACTGTGCATAGGACTGAAAAATAAATAACTTGATGGATTGTCGGATATAATCAAAAACAGCGCCCTGATTGCTATTTTCTCTAAAATTGATAGAAACTCGCAAGGTATTTTTCTATTCTACCACTTTATCTGACATTTAAACCTATGTTTTATTCTAGTTCAATTGAGTCGGAAATAAAGAAATTTTATAACTCTTTATCAGAAAAAAATAAAAGAAGGTATGCAGCGCTCGAGGCACAAAAATTGGGATGGGGTGGAATTAGCTATATAATGAAACTTTGCGGATGCAGTCGAAATACTATTGTCCAGGGAATTAAAGATTTAGAAACAATGAATGAAACGACTATTAATAATTTAAGGATCAGAAAAAAAGGAGGAGGAAGAAAAAGTATTTTAGCTACCAGGAGCGGTATTGATGAAGCCTTTTTAGAAGTCTTAAAGTTCCAGACAGCGGGAGACCCAATGAATGAGCTAATTAAATGGACTAATTTGACGCATAAAGAAATAGCTGTCGGACTGAAAAACGCCGGATTTTGTGTGAGTCTTCCTCTAGTAGGACAACTCCTAAAAAAACATGGATATGTGAAGCGAAAAGCACAAAAAAAACAGACAACAGGAATTAATAAAAATCGTAATGCTCAATTTGAAAATATTGCTAGACTCGATACAGAGTATAGAGAAGCGGGTAATCCAATTATTAGTTTTGATACAAAAAAAAAGAAGTTTTAGGGAATTTGTATCGTCCGGGAACTCTCTATACAACCGAGCCTGTTACTACTGTCTTATCATGATTTTTGGAGCTTAGGTCACGGAAAAGTAATTCCACATGGGATTTTCGATGCTCAAGAAAATCGAGGATATATAACATTAGGCAACAGTAAAGATACAAGTGAATTTGCTTGTGAATC